>DAIUEM010000037.1:0-11915 GCA_036845105.1 Actinomycetota bacterium
TGTCCGGGTTCTCGCGGTAGCGGCGGATCGCCGAGTACGCAGACCAGATGTAGCCGCGCTGATCCTCGCTCGCGGCGTAGTAGGCCCACGGGATCCCGGCGCGGTTCAGCAGGTCGCCCTCGGTCTGGAAGTCGAAGCACGGGTGGACCTTCTTGATCCGCCCCTCCGAGTCCTCGACCTCGACCAGCTGCTCGGGCGGCGCGTCGCAGCCGAACGTGTTCGAGCCGTGGGTCACCCCGGGGATCCGCCGCGGGTTGTCGTGCGCCCCGCCCGAGGTCGCGGCGATCGAGTACAGGTGGTTCGGGAACGAGGGGCCGTGCGCGCTCGCGAAGAAGTTGTCGAACAGCACGAACTCCTTCGCCCAGTGCCAGTAGTTCGGCAGCTGGTTCTTCCGGAGCTGCGTGTACGCCCAGTCGCCGTGCTCGCCCTGGTCGAACCCGTCCATCGCCCCGTCGTTCCACGCCGCGAGCGCGCACTGGTAGCAGTGCGGGATGTCGCCGGGCGTTCGCCCGTCGGTGCCGCGGACGAGCGGTCGCTCGACGCCCTGGTCCATCCCCACGGTCACGCCGTTCCCGCCTGGGAACGTGCCGAACATGTGGTCGTACGTCCGGTTCTCCTTGATGAGGAACACGACGTGCTTGATCGGGAACTCGATCTCCAGGGACGCGGCGTCGAAGCCGCCCTCGGGGCTTCCGGTCGTGATGACGCTCGGGCTCCAGGACGGCTGCGGGCTCTTCGAGCCGCGCGGCTCGCCCTCGGGCGGTCGAGCACGCGGCGAGGAGCGCGGCGAGCGCGGCGACGAGCGGGAGCGGGCGAGGTGGACGACGCCGGAGCCCCATGCGAACGCGCGAGAGCCTACCCGAGGGCCCGGGGGGCGGCCACCTGGCAGGTCAGGACCGCGCGAGGAGCTCGCGCAGGGCGTCGTCGAGCGGCGGCATCGGCGGCACGCCGACCTCGGCCGCGAACAGGCTCGTCAGCGCGGAGTTCCGGGGGCGCGGGGCGGGGAGCGCCAGGTCCTGGGCGCGCTGCGCCGCCACGTCTCCCCGCAGGTCGCCGAGGTCCTTCAGCCGCCCGAGGACGTCGAACCACGTGGTGGCCTCGGGTCCGACGAGGTGATACGTGCCGAACCGCATCGAGAGCAGGAGCGGAAGCACGCGGTCGGCCAGGTGCCGCACGTACGTCGGCGTTCCGGTCCGGTCCGCCAGGCCGCCGGCGATCCCGCCCTCGGCGAGGCGTCGCATCGCGCCGGTGAGGAAGTCGTCCCCGCCGCCGAAGACGTACCCGGTCCGGACGAGGACGTGCTCGGGGAGGACCGCCCGAACGCGCTCCTCCCCCGCGAGCTTGCTCCGCGCGTACACGCTCTGCGGGTTCGGCGCGTCGAGCTCGTCGTAGGCGCTCCCCTTCTCCCCGTCGAACACGTAGTCGGTCGAGACGTGGAACAGGACCGCGTCGCACGCGCGCGCCGCCAGCGCCAGGCTCTGCGGGCCGAGCGCGTTGTCGCGGTAAGCGCGCTGGGGCTCGGCCTCGCACGCGTCGACCTTCGTGAACGCGCCGAAGGACAGGATCGCCTCGGGTCGGAGCGGCACGACGGTCCGCATCACGGCGTGGTGGTCGCCGACGTCGAGCTCCGCGTGCGTGAGCGGCACGACGTCGTGGTGGCCCGGGACGACGTCGAGGGACGCTCGGCCGAGCCCGCCCCCGGCGCCGGTGACGAGCAGCCTCATCGCACGGCCGAGCCCTCGAGGATGGCCTCGACCCAGTCGCGGTGCTCGCGGTACCAGGCCACGGTGAGCGCCAGGCCCTCCTCGAACGGGACCTCCGGGCTCCAGCCGAGTCGCGCGAGCCGCTCCCAGCGCACGCCGTAGCGGAAGTCGTGCCCCGGCCGGTCCTGCACGAACGAGATGGTCGCGTGCTCGGCGCCCACGGTCCGGAGCACCGCGCGCGCGAGGTCGACGTTCGTCAGCTCGTGGCCGCCCCCGATGTTGTAGATCCCGCCCGGCTCGCCCGAGTCCATGACCGTGGCGATCGCGGCGACGAAGTCGCGGACGTAGAGCCACTCGCGGCGCTGCTCCCCGCGCCCGTACACGGGCAGCGGCCGCTCGTCGAGCGCCGCGAGCGCGAACGTCGGGATCGCCTTCTCCGGGTGCTGCCGCGGGCCGTACGTGTTCGTCCCCCGGACCGTCGTCACCGGCATGCGGTACGTCACGACGTACGCGTGGCACAGCAGGTCGGCCCCGGCCTTGCTCGCCGCGTACGGGCTCCTGGGACGGAAGGGGTCGCGCTCGTCGAACAGCCCTCCCTCGGTGTTCGCGCCGTAGACCTCGTCGGTCGAGACGAACGTCATCGGCGTCTCGGTCTGGCGGCAGGCCTCGAGCACGACCTGCGTGCCCAGGACGTTCGAGACGACGAACGCGCGCGAGTCCTCGATGCTGCGATCGACGAACGACTCGGCGGCCGCGTGGACGACGTGGTCGGCCTGCTCGGCGAGGGGGAGCACCACGTCGGCGTCCGCGACATCCCCGAGCACGAACGCGCAGCGAGGGTCTGCCTCGTGCTCGGCGAGGTTCGCGCGCGTGCCGGCGTACGTGAGCTTGTCGAGGACGGTGACCTCGGTCTCCGGACGCTCGAGCAGGTGGTCGACGAGGTGGGAGCCGATGAACCCGGCCCCGCCCGTCACGAGGATCCGGCGGCGGTCGCCCATGGCCGCCCGAGTCTACCCGCGGGCGGTCGACGCCACGGAGCGCAACACGTCGGCGGTGCGGCGCGCGGCCGTCTCCCACGTGAAGCCGGCGGCGCGCGCGCGACCCGGGCCGACGAGGCGCTCGCGCAGGTCGCGGTCGGTGAGGATCCGTCGCAGGCCATGCGCGATCGCCTGCTCGTCCCTCGGGTCGACGAGCAGCGCGTCCTCGCCGGCCACCTCGGGGAGCGAGGAGACGTTCGAGGTCAGCACCGGCGTGCCGGCGGCCATCGCCTCGATCACCGGGAACCCGAACCCCTCGTAGAGCGACGGGTACGCGAGCGCCTCGGCCCCGGCGAGGAGCACGTGCTTGTCCTCGTCGCTCACGTAGCCGGTCATCACGACGCGCGAGCGCACGGGTTCGTCGAGCGCCCGGACCGCGGCCCACACGCGCGCCTCCTCGGCCGGGAACCAGCGCACGCGCCCGCCGGCGATCACGAGCGTGGCGTCCACGCCGGACGCCGCGAAGGCGCGCGCGAGCGCGACGAGGTTCTTCCGCGGCTCGAGCCCGCCGACGAACAGGACGTACGTCCCGGGGATCCCGAAGCGCTCGCGGGCGCGCTCGACCTCCGCGTCGGTGACGGCCGCGAACGCGGATGCGTCGACGCCGTGCGCGACCGCGTGGACCCGCTCCTCGGGCACGCCGTAGCGCCCGACGAGGTCCCCCTTCGCCGAGACCGAGGGCACGATCACCGCCCCGCACCGGCGCACCGCCTTCGCGAACCGCCGTCGCCATCGATCGTCGATCTGGGGCGCCGTCTCCGGATAGACGGCCCACGCCAGGTCGTGGACCACCAGCACCGTGCGGTCCATGCGTCCGGTCGGCGGCGGCAGGAAGTTCGTCGCGAGCAGCACGTCGAAGTCGCCGGTCAGCCACTCGACCCGCGGGAGCCGGAGTCGCCACGAGACCGGCTGGAACACGCGCGCCGGGAACCGGCTCGCGGACTCCTCCAGGTTCGGCGCGCCGACGTCCGCGAAGAACCGCTTGCGTCGGAAGAGGCCTCGCGCGTGGAGGTACCAGGCGACGTAGCGGTCCTCGGCGTCGACGAGCGGGAGGTGCCGGATCAGCTGCCGGGTGTAGTGTCCGACGCCGGTCCGCCCGGGGTCGAGCGCGGGACGCGCGTCGATGACGGCTCGCACGGCAGGAAGCCTAGCCGCTACTCGAACTCGACGCGGCTCTGGTCGCCGAGGACCAGTCGGTGCAGGCCGCCCGGGCTGGCGTGACGGACCTCGACGCCGCGGCCGAGGATCGAGCCCGTGATGCCGGGGACGCCGACGATCCGGCATCCCTCCATCACGATCGAGTCGGTGACCGTGCTTCCCCGGACCTCGCAGCCGCCGCCGATCGCGGCGTCGGGTCCGATCGTGGATCCCTCGACGATCGTGCCGGCCCCGACGATCGCCGGTCCGACGACGGTCGAGCCGACGATCTTCGCACCGGCCTCGACGACGACGGTGCCTTCCACCCGCGAGTCCGCGTCGACCTCGCCGTCGATCCGCGGCCCGAGCGTCGAGAGCATCATGCGGTTCGCCTCGAGCAGGTCCTCGGGCTTGCCGGTGTCCTTCCACCAGCCCTTCACCATCCGCGCACGGACCGTCCGGCCGTGGTCGATCAGCCACTGGATCGCGTCCGTGATCTCGAGCTCGCCGCGCCACGACGGCCGGATCGCCTCGGCGGCCTCGAGGACCTGGTCGTCGAACAGGTACACGCCGACGAGCGCGAGGTCCGAGATGTGCTCCCTCGGCTTCTCGACGAGCCGCGTCACCCGCTCGCCCTCGAGGACCGCGACGCCGAAGCGCTCGGGCTCGGGGACGCGCGCGAGGAAGATCTGGGCGTCGGGCCTCGTGCGCTCGAACTCGCGGACGAAGTCCGTGATGCCCTCGAGCAGGACGTTGTCGCCCAGGTACATCACGAACGGCTCGCCGCGCACGAAGTCGCGTGCCGTGAGGACGGCGTGCGCCAGGCCGAGCGGCGCGGGCTGCGGGATGTACCGCACGTCGAGGCCCCACGCGGCACCGTCGCCGACGGCCGCCCGGACCTCGTCGGCGGTCTGGCCGACGACGATACCGACCTGCGTGATGCCGGCGTCGCGGATCGCCGACAGGACGTGGAACAGGATCGGCGTGTTCGCGATCGGGATCAGCTGCTTCGCGTTCGTGTGCGTGATCGGCCGCAGGCGGGAGCCCTCACCGCCCGAGAGCACGAGCGCCCTCATGTCGGGCAGTCCGCGCTCGACTGCGGGGGGGCGCCGGTGAGGTCCGGCGGCTCGTAGTTCGGCCCGATCAGGATGGCAACGTCGGCGTCGCCGAGCACGCTCTTCGGCGCGGGCTGCATCTCGAGGCCGCGGACGTACTGGGCGACGACCTCGGCCTTGGCCTCCTCGCCCGGCGCGAACAGGATGACCGAGCCCTTCACCTTCTCGCCGAGCGCCGTGTGGTCGAGGGGGGCCGGCGACGTCAGGAACCCGCCCTGGGTGAGCGTCTGCAGCACCTCGAACGCCCCCCCGAGCGAGCCGCGGTCGTAGACCTCGACCGCGACGTTCGCCGGCGACGGCGGGGTCTGCGGCAGCTCCTTCCCCAGCTCGCCGAGGGGCTTGCCCTCGCGCAAGGCCTCGAACAGGTCGCTCGCGGCCGGCTCCACCGCGCGGACGATCGACAGGTACTGCCCGCTCACGTAGATGCCGTCGGTCGTGGTCGGGACCGAGCGGAAGTCGGCCGCACCAGTGTTCACGCCGTTCAGCTGGCCGGCCAGGTACACGAGCTCGGCCGGGTTCGCGAGGCCCTCGTCGACGACGAAGTTCTCCACGAGGTCGGGCACCAGGGTCGGGAGCGACAGCAGCTCGGCGGGCGAGAGCAGCTTCGAGATGACGGCGCGCAGGAACTGTTGCTGCCGACCGATCCTGGCGAAGTCGGGGATCTTGTCGCAGACCTGGTGGCGGGTCCGGACGTAGGCGAGCGCCGTCGCGCCGTCGAAACGCTGGCACCCTGCGTCGATATCCAGCCCGGTCAGCGGGTCGACCATCGGGTACGGCACGCACATGTCGACGCCGCCGAGGGTGTCGACGAGACCCTGGAACCCGGCGAGGTCCACGTACAGCACGTGGTTGATGCGCATACCGGTGAGGTTCGTGATCGTGCGGGCGACGCGTTGGGCTCCGCCCTTGTCGATGCCGCCCTCGAACGCCGCGTTGATCTTGCCCTCGCCCTGGCCGGGGATCTCGACCCACAGGTCCCGAGGGAAGGACAGGAACACCGCCTCACGTTGCTTCGGCTCGGTGTGGACGAGGATGATCGTGTCCGAGCGGTTCTCGCCACCGATGTCCTCGTCCGTGCCGAAGGCGATCTGCTCCTCCTTCGTGAGCCCCTCGCGGGAGTCGCTGCCAAGCAGCAGGTAGTTGCAGGACCGCGTGTCGCATCTGCCGGCGATATCGGGTTGCTCGTCCTCGGCGTCGGCGCCCGGCGAGGACACGACCTCCGGGATGACGTTGATCTGGGAGTTCGTCCAGAGGTAGGCGCCCGCGCCGGCGATGCCGACCAGCATGACGAGCGCCGACAGCGCCGCCGTGCTCGCGAGGAGCACTCGGCGCACGTGCGGGTGACGCCCCGTCTGCGGGTTCCGGTCGTCGGCCATAGGCTTCCGAGGTCAGAGCCTACCGGCCAGGTTCCCGTGGAGGCATGGACGGTCCCGTGACGATCGTGTGGAGACCCTCCGAGGCGTACGTCGAGCGCGCGAACGTCACCCGGTTCATGCGCGCGAACGCGATCGGGACCGAGGAGGAGCTCGTCCGGCGCTCGGTCCAGGACGTCGCCTGGTTCTGGGACGCGGTCGTGCGCGACCTCGGCATCGAGTTCTCGCGGCCGTACGAGCGCGTGCTCGACACCTCGGCCGGGATCGAGTGGACGACGTGGTTCGGCGGCGGGCGCGTGAACCTCGCGCACAACTGCGTCGACCGGTGGGCCGAGCGGACGCCGGACGCGGTGGCGGTGAAGTGGGAGGGCGAGGAGGGTTCGGTCCGCCGGGTCACGTACCGCGAGCTGCGCGAGACGGCCGACCGCCTTGCGCACGGGCTCGCGTCGCTCGGCGTGGGCGAGCGCGACACGGTCGGCATCTTCCTGCCGATGTCGCCCGAGGCCGTCGTCGCCGTCATGGCCTGTGCGAAGCTCGGAGCGATCTTCCTCCCGCTGTTCTCAGGGTTCGCCGCCGATGCGGTCGCCGTCCGCCTGAACGACGCCGGCGCGAAGGTCCTGATCACCGCGGACGGCTTCCCGCGACGCGGGCGGCCGGTCGCGATGAAGGAGATCGCCGATGACGCTGTGGCACAGGCGCCGAGCGTCGAGCGCGTCGTCGTGTGGTCGCGGCTCGGGCGCGACGACGCGCCGTGGACGAGCGGCCGCGACGAGCGCTGGGACGAGCTGCTCGCCGCGCAGCCCGGCCGGTTCGAGACCCGCGAGCTCGACCCCGAGCACCCGCTGCTCATCGCGTACACGAGCGGGACGACCGGCCGACCGAAGGGCGCCGTCCACGTCCACGGCGGGTTCCTCGTGAAGATCGCCGAGGAGGTCGCGTACCAGACCGACGTCCACCCCGGCGAGATCCTCTACTGGTTCGCCGACCTCGGCTGGATCATGGGGCCGTGGGAGGTCGTCGGGGCGACCGCGCTCGGCGCGACCGTGTTCCTCTCGGACACGGCGCCGAACCACCCGGGTCCGGACCGGCTGTGGGACATGGTCGAGCGCCACCGGATCACGCACCTGGGCGTGTCGCCGACGCTGATCCGCGCGCTGATCCCGCACGGCGAGGAGCCGGTGCGGCGGCACGACCGCTCGAGCCTGCGGATCCTGGCCTCGACGGGCGAGCCGTGGAACCCGGAGCCGTGGCGCTGGTTCTTCGAGGTCGTCGGCGAGGGCCGGTGCCCGATCGTCAACCTCTCGGGCGGGACGGAGGTCGGCGCGTGCTTCCTGTCCCCGCACCCGATCGCCCCGCTGAAGCCGTGCACGCTGCGGGGTCCGGCGCTCGGCATGGACGTCGCGGTGGTGGACGTGAACGGCGAGCCCGTCGGCCCGGGCGAGGTGGGCGAGCTCGTCTGCCGGCAGCCGTGGCCCGGGATGACGCGCGGCATCTGGGGCGACCCGGACCGGTACCTGGACACGTACTGGCGCCGCTTCCCCGGGATGTGGGTGCACGGCGACTGGGCGAGCGTCGACGAGGACGGCTTCTGGTTCCTCCACGGGCGCTCGGACGACACGATCAGCCTGGCCGGCAAGCGCCTCGGGCCGGCGGAGGTCGAGAGCGTGCTCGCCGGCCACCCGGCCGTCGCCGAGGCCGCGGCGGTGGGCATCCCGCACCCCGTCAAGGGCGAGGCGGTGTGGTGCTTCGTCGTGACGCGGGCGCGCGCCGGGGACGGTGCGCTCGAGGTCGAGCTCGCGGACCTCGTCGCCGAGCACCTGGGGAAGGCCTTCCGACCGAGCCGGGTGGTGCTCGTCGACGAGCTGCCGAGGACGCGCTCGGCGAAGATCGTGCGGCGGGCGATCCGAGCGGCCGTGTCGGGGGAGGACCCCGGCGACCTCTCGAGCCTGGAGAACCCCTCGGCGCTCCAGGCGATCCGCCGGGCCGTGGCCGACGGCTGAGTCAGCGGACGACGAGGACGGGCACCTCGGCCAGGTGCACGACCTTGTGCGCCACGCTGCCCATGAGCAGGCGCCCCCAGTCGGACAGCCCGCGGGTCCCCATCACGATGAGGCCGACGCCCTCGTCGCGGGCGATGTCGAGGATCGCCCTGGGCGTCTGACCGAGCGGTACCCGCACGAGCTCGCCCCGAACGTTCGTGCCCACGTCCTTCAGCTCCCGCACCACCCCGTCGACGAGCTCACGCGCCTCGTCCGCGGTCTCGACGTCGATGTCGGCGCCCCACGTCACCTCGTGCTCGCGCACGTGCAGGACGACGACCTCCCCTCCGTACCGGCGCGCCAGGTCGCCCGCCACCGGCACCGCCTTCGCGCTGTGCTCGGAGCCGTCGACGGCCAAGAGGATCCGCTCGAACATGCCGCCTCCTTCCTCCGAAAGACTCCTGCCGCCGGGCCCGCTCGGACACGGACGGGGGGACCGCCCGCGCAGGTCCGTTCGGCCCCGGTCCCTTAGCCGGGCCTTAACCGCGCCTTGGCGGTCCGCTCACCGGCACCCCCCTAGGGTGGGCGCACCCAACCCAAGAGGGAGGACGGCATGACGAAGCGCAAGGCGATGCTCCTGGCCGCCGGGCTCGTGGCCTCGCTCCTCGGCGGAGCGTTCGCCATGGCGCTCGGCCTGTCCGGCGGCGGGAGCGCCGTCGCCGAGACGCCGAAGCGGCTCGACCCGATCGTGAAGGTGCGCGAGCGCACCGTGAAGGTCGAGAAGAAGGCGAAGGGCGGCAGCCAGCCGGTCCAGGTCGTGAACCTCGGGAGCGGCCCGTCGCAGTCCCAGGGCGGTGGCGGTGACGACAGCGGGTTCGAGGACCACGGGTCGGAGGAATACGAGGACGAGGACCACGGGTCCGAGGACCACGAGGACGAGGACCACGGGTCCGAGGACCACGAGGACGAAGCCGAGGATGACTGAGGCCTCGAAGCGCCGCAGGCTCTCGCGGGGCGCCCTGCGGGCGCTCGCATGGGTCGCCGGCGGCGCGACGTTCGCCTCTTCGTTCGCCTCGCTCACGGTCTCGCCCAGACCGGCGACGGCCGACCCCGCCCAGAAGCCGCGCCGGGTCATCATCCTGAAGAAGATCACGCGACGGGTGATCGTCCGCGAGACGCCGGAGCAGGGCGTTCGGTACGTCTACGTCGGCGGTGGGTCCTCCGGCGGCTCGAGCTCCGGCTCGTCCGGCGGGTCGACCGTCGCCGCGTCCGCGCCCGCCTCGACCACGTCGTCGGGGGGCTCGTGATGCCCGGAGCGTACGCCGTGCGCCGCCATCGTTTCCGCTCGATGGGCACCGACGTCGAGATCATCGCGTCCAGCGGCGAGGAAGGCCCGACGTTCGCGCGAGCGGCGGACCGTGTCGAGCGTGTCTTCGTGCACGAGGATCGACGGTGCTCACGCTTCCGAGGCGACAGCGAGCTCACCCGCGTGAACCGGAACGCCGGCCGTCCGACGCTCGTCTCCCCCGGCCTCGCGACCATCGTTGCCCACGCTCTCGACGCGGCCGCACGCACGGACGGCCGGGTCGACCCGACGGTGCTCGACGCCGTCGTCGCCGCCGGCTACGACCGGGACTTCGACGAGGTCCTGGCCGGCGCCCGGGCGGCGCTCCGGCCCGGCAGGTCGTGCGGCCGCTGGCGCGAGGTGACGCTCGACGGCGAGGTGCTCCGGCTGCCGCCGGAGGTGGGGCTCGACCTCGGCGGCATCGCGAAGGGGTGGACGGTCGACCTCGCGACGGCCGAGGCGCTCGATGCCGGGTTGTCGTGGGTCGTCGTGAACGCGGGCGGCGACCTTCGCGTCGACGGGGCGGTCCCCTCGGCGGGGATCGACGTCGGCGTCGAGGATCCCGAGGCGCTCGGCCTCGAGCTGCTCCGCCTCGAGGTGGACGGGGGCGCGATCGCGACCTCCTCGACCACGCGTCGCGCGTGGGGCGAGGGGCTCCATCACCTGATCGATCCCTCGACGGGGAGCCCCGCCTCGACGGGCATCGTGCAGGCCACGGTGTGGGCGCCGACGTGCGCCGAGGCGGAGGTCCTCGCGAAGGACGCCCTGCTGCTGGGCGAGGATGCGCTCGACCGCACGCTCGGCGTGCTCGTCACCTCCGACGGCCACGTCGTCACGAACCTGGCCGGCCGGCCGCGGGAGGAGGCGGCGTGACGAACTGGAACCTCCTCCGGGCCGCCGGCATCGGCTCCTACGTGATGCTGTTCCTGTCGGTCTCATGGGGGCTCGTGTCGACGACGACGCCGTTCGGCAAGCGCGTGTCGAAGCCCTCGTCGACGCTCGTCCACCAGTTCATGTCCACGTGCGGACTGTCCCTCCTCGGGATCCACATGGGGGCGCTGCTGATCGACGGGTTCATGCCGTTCCGCGTCGCCGACCTGTTCGTGCCGATGTCGAGCACGTACCGGCCGGTCGCGGTCGCGCTCGGCATCGTCGCGATGTACGGGCTCGTGTTCGTGATCGTCGCCTCGTGGCTCCGCAAGCCGATCGGGACGACCTGGTGGAAGCGCACGCACCTGCTCGCGATCCCGACGTTCTCGCTGAGCCTGCTGCACGGCCTGTTCGCCGGGACGGACAGCACGAGGCCCGCCATGTGGTGGACGTACATCGGGACCGGGCTCGTCGTCGTGTTCCTGATCGTCGTCCGCGCCCTCACCGTCGGCCTGCGCCCCGAGCGCAGGGCGCGCCCGTCCCACGCCCGCCCCGCGGCCGAGCGCTCGGCGGCCACGGCGCGCGTCGAGGCCTGAATGAGGGCCGACCGGCCCACCGGGTCCCGCCGGTGGTCCCGGCGCCCGGATCGAGGGCGGGACGGTTGCCCCGCACGGCCATAGGATTCCGGGTATGGCCGACACCGAGGTGGGGTACCCGTCCCATCTGATCTCCGACGTCGTCCTGCGCGACGGCTCGACCGTGCGGATCCGCCCCGTCCGGCGCTCGGACGCGATCCGTGTCGAGGACTACCTGATCGCCCTGTCGCCCGAGACCCGCCGCCTCCGCTTCTGGTCCCAGGCGATCGACGTGCGCACGTTGGCCGCGAACATCGTCGACGTCGACTACCGCGACCACATGACGCTGATCGCGCTCACCGGCGGCGACGACGGCACGATGATCGGCGGCGCGCAGTACGTCCGCATCGACGGCGGCCGCGCGGAGTTCAGCGTCTCGGTGGCCGACGCGTACCAGGGCCGCGGGATCGGCTCGATCCTGATCGGGCAGACCGCACAGGCGGCGGCGGTGCAGGACATCACGACGTTCGTCGCCGAGGTCCTGCCCGAGAACCACGCGATGGTGAACGTCTTCCGCGCGAGCGGGTTCCCCGTCTCGATCCGCGCCACCCCCGGGAGCCTGGAGGTCGAGTTCCCGATCTCGCTCACCGAGGAAGCCGCCGAGCGCTTCGACCGCCGCGACACGCAGTCGGCCGTCAACGCCGTGCGGACGTTCCTGTCGCCGGCCTCGGTGGCCGTCGTCGGCGCGTCGCGCGACTCGTCGAGCATCGGCGGGCAGCTG
>DAIUEM010000038.1:0-4284 GCA_036845105.1 Actinomycetota bacterium
CGGCACGATCTTCGAGTGCCCCTGCCACGGCGGGCGGTACGACGTGATGACGGGCGAGGTCGTCGGCGGCCCGCCACCCGAGCCCGTGGACGTGTTCGACGTCCTCGAGGAGGACGGCGAGCTCCGCGTCCGGACGAGGGACGACGACTAGCGCGTGGACGTCGTCGTCGTCGGTGGGGGACTGGCGGGGGCGGCCGCCGTCGGCGCGCTCCGCGCCGAGGGGTTCGACGGGTGTCTGATCCTGATCGGCGACGAGACCCTCCCTCCCTACGAGCGGCCCCCGCTCTCGAAGGGGTACCTCCGCGGCGAGGAGACCGAACCGCATCTCGTCCACCCCGAGCCCTGGTACGCGGAGCAGGACGTGGACCTGCGTCTCGGGACGCGTGCGAGCCGCCTCGTTGCGAGCGAGCGCGTCGTGGAGCTCGAGGGCGGCGAGCGCGTCGCCTTCGACGCCGCGATCCTCGCGACTGGGAGCCGCCCGCGGCGTCCGCCGATCCCCGGGCTCGAGCTCGAGGGCGTCTTCGACCTTCGGGTCGCCGGCGACGCCGACCGCATCAAGGCGGCCGCCGCCGGGTCGAGCCGGGCGGTCCTCATCGGCATGGGGTTCATCGGGGCCGAGGTCGCGGCGTCCCTGCGGCATCTCGGTCTGGATGTCTCGGTGGTCGCGGCGTTATCGGTACCACTCGAGCGCGTGCTCGGCCCGATCCTCGGCGGGGCGATCGCGTCACTGCACCGTGACCACGGTGTGGAGATGATCTTCGGCGACCTGGCCGAGCGCTTCGACGGCGCCGGCCGCTTCGAGGCGCTCGTGACGAGGGCCGGCCGCAGGATCGAGGGGGATCTCGCGATCCTCGGCGTGGGGGTCGAGCCCGTGACCGAGATCGCGGGCCCCGAGGTCGAGGTCGGCAACGGGATCGTCGTCGACGAGACGCTGCGCACGGCGGCACCGGGCGTGTTCGCGATCGGCGACGTGGCGCTCCACGACCACCCGGTGTTCGGGCCCGTCCGCGTCGAGCACTTCGACAAGGCGATCAAGCAGGGCGAGGCCGTCGCGCGCAACGTGCTCGGGGCGGACGAGCCGTTCGCCGACGCGATGTGGTTCTGGTCCGACCAGTACGATTCGGAGATCCAGATGTCCGGCTACGCGACCGCGTGGGACGACATGGTGGTGCGCGGGAGCATCGAGGAGCGGAGCTTCGCGGCCTTCCTGCTGCAGGACGGCGTGCTGCGGTCGACGGTCACGATGGACTGGAAGCTCGACGCGCGGCGCAGCATGCCCCTCATCGCGGCGGAGGCCCGCCCCGAGCGCGAGCTCCTCGCCGACCCCGGGCTCGACCTGCGGACGCTCCACCCGCCGAAGGACGCGACGTGATCCCGCCCAACGTCACCCACGCGGCGTGCGACCTGGACCAGCAGCGGCGTCTCCACGAGGCGAGGAGGGAGCTGCTGGCGCGCGCGGTTCGGACGCGGAGGGCTCGACGCCCGACGCTCGGCGGGCTCCTGCGGCGGCGAACCGCCCGAGAGCTCACCGCCGCCGACACGTTCCTGCCCGCCGAGGAGGACGTGGACCACGCGCTCCGCGGCTGCTCGCTCAGTCGGTGGTGACCCGGTCCGCCAGCTCCTTCGGCGAGCCCTCCGCCTCGACGACGCCGTCGCGGAAGAGCACGACGCGGTTCGAGTAGCGGAGCGCCTGCGGGTTGTGCGTCGCGGCCAGGACCGCGCCGCCGCGCCGGATCACCTCCCACATCGCGTCGAGGATCAGCTCGGCGTTCTCGCTGTCGACCTCGGCGATCGGCTCGTCGGCGAGGAGGACCTCGGGCTCGGTGACGAGCGCGCGGGCGACGGCGATCCGCTGCTGCTGCCCGGCCGAGAGCTCGAAGGTGCGGTTGTGGAGCCGCTCGGCGAGCCCGAGCCGCTCGAGCCACGCGGTCGCGCGGCCCGTCGCCTCGTCCACGGGCAGGCCGAGGACGCGGAGCGGCAGCTCGACGTTCTCCAGCGCCGAGAGCGTGGGCAGGAGACCGAAGCTCTGGAACACGATGCCCATCCCGGTCCGGCGCAGCGCCGTCGTCTCGTCCCGCGACAGCGCTCGGATCGGGCGATCCTTCCACCGGACCTCGCCTTCGTCCGGCGGGTCCAGGCCGGCGAGCGTGCCGAGGAACGTCGTCTTGCCCGACCCGGATGGGCCCATGAGCGCGACGAAGTCCTTCGACCGGAGCTCGAGGGACGCGCCGCGGACCGCGCGCACGCCGACGCCGTCGCCGTAGGTCCGCACGACGTCGGCGGCCGAGAGCAGGACCTCACCAGGCACGGGTCTGCGCCCCCTCTCCCCGGCGCCGGATCCGGACCTCGCCGTCGTCCCGCACCTCGACCTCGAGGTCCAGGTTCGCGAGGGCGTCGAGCGCCTCGCGCGGCAGTCGGAGCCGGCCGTCGGCGGCGACGGGCTCGGCCGGCATGCCCTCGACGACGAGCTGGCCGTTCCGCAGGCGAAGCTGCCTTCCCGCCTGCCTCGCGGCGAGCAGGTCGTGTGTCACCATGACCACCGTCACTCCGAGCTCGCGGTTCGCCTCGGCGAGCGCCGCGAGCACGGTGGCCGCCGACCCGCCGTCGAGCTCGGCGGTGGGCTCGTCGGCCAGGAGCAGCCTCGGCACGTTCGCGAGCGCGACGGCGACGGCCACCCGCTGCTGCTCGCCGCCCGAGAGCTGGTCCGGACGGTGCTTCGCTCGGTCGGCCATCCCGACGAGGTCGAGGAGCTCGAGCGCGCTCCGGCGCTCGGCGGCGATCGTGGAGCCGCGGGCGATCGGCGGGAGCCGGACGTTGTCGAGCACGTCGAGGTACGGGACCAGGTTCCTGGCCGTCCCCTGCCACACGAACCCCACGCGGTCGCGCCGGTACGCGGTGAGCTCGTCCTCGGTTGGGCGGCCGAGGTCGCGTCCGTCCACCTCGACGTCGCCGGCGGTCGCGCGCTCGAGCCCGCCGATGAGGTTCAGGATCGTGGACTTGCCCGATCCGCTCGGTCCGACGATCGCGACGAACTCCGCCTCGCGGACCTCGAGATCCACGCCGCCGAGCGCGACGACGCCGGTGTCGGCGACCCGGTAGATCTTGAACACGTGGTGGAAGCGCACGAGCGCGGGGACCCCGTAGCCGGTGACGACGTCGCGGTCGCTCACTCGGCCTCCCCGCGAAGGATCCCGGTGACCGAGGCTCGCAGGAGCGCGCGGAGCGCGACGGCGATCCCGATCGCGGTCGCGACGACGATCGCCGCGAGCGCCAACCCGAGCGCCGTCCAGTCCAGCACGAGCACCGGCGGCGGGAAGGGCGCGCCGATGCTCCGGCCGACGTACGGCAGCAGCCAGCGGAGCACGCCGTAGCCGAGCGCCAGGCCGGCCAGCACCGCGAACCCCAGCAGCACGGCCTGCTCGAGCACGACGATCCTGGCGATCGTCCTGCTCCGGACGCCCATCGCACGCAGCGACGCGAACTCGAACGCGCGTCGGCGCTGCGCCAGGGACAGGCCCACGGCGACCCCGATCGTGACGAGCCCGAGACCGCCGACGGCGGTCGCGCCGTCGAGCCCGACCGCCAGGCTCGGCGGCAGCTGCGCCAGGAACGCTCGGATCGGCTCGGCGCTCGCGGTCGAGCGCACGAGGAACCCGGCCCGCTCGAGCGCCGGGCGCGGGTCCGCCGCACCCGTCGCCCAGACCTCGCCGAGCGAGAGCCCTGCCTCCGGAACCCGCGCGGCCGAGCGAAGGAGCGCCGGCGTCGACGTCACGAAGAAGTCCTGCGGCGCGGTGGGGAAGTGCTCGGCCTCGGCGACCTGCTCGAACTCGAGCAGCTGCCCGCCGACCGAGGCCCGGAACACGTCGGCCTGCGAGCGCGCGATGCCGGGCGAGACGAGCGCCGGGAGCGGGTCGGCCGGCGGCGCGATGCCGCCGAGCACGTGTCCGACGCCGGCGTCCACGGTCACGACGACCTCCTCGCCCGAGCGCTCGACCGAGGCGTCGCTGCCCCGCCATCGCAGCGCCTCCCAACCCGAGAGCATGGGTCCGGCGGCCTGCCCGTTGACCGAGCGGATCCGCACCGAGGCCCGGTCGGGGCCGGTCGCCTCGGGCGTGCGGAGCGCGACCGACAGGAGCGTCGCGCCGGACAGCGCCTCGGCATCCCTCACCGTGCCGGCGTAGGCGGGCCCGAGCTCGCCGAGCACCAGCTCGTGGATCCCGCCGTCGGCGCTCTCGACGGTCGCGACGAACTCGAGGCCCTCGGCGCCGTCGTCGAGCGGCTCGG
>DAIUEM010000038.1:4294-11853 GCA_036845105.1 Actinomycetota bacterium
ACTTCCACGCCGCGGCCGGACGTCACCTATCGCCTCGAGCACGTCGGGGGTGGGGCCGGCGGGCACCGGGACGGGCGCGTCGCGGACCTCGATCGCGTCGAGCCAGGAGGACTCGGGCTCCGGCGAGAAGTCCTCGCGCCACCAGCCCCCCGCCTCGTACGACCGCGGGTCCACCGACAGCGCGAGCGTCGTGAGCGGGAACTCGGGTCGCACCTCCAGGTACGGCACGATCCGCACGACGCCGGTCGCGTTCGCCGGCAGGGCCCCGAGCGCCGCGAGCGGCTCCGCCGGCGCCGCAACCTCGATCCGCCAGTCGGCACCGATCTGCTGGTGTGCGGTGTCCTCCTGGTTCCGCAGCACGATCGCCCGGTACGAGCTCGCGACCACCATGAGGCCGACCGAGAGCAGGAGCAGGAGCGCGATCGCGAAGCTCGTCCCCGACGCCCTGCCCAGGCGCCGGCCGGTGAGGTACGTGGACAGGCGCCGCGTTCGTCCGATCCGCCGGTCCAGCCGCCGCAGGACGAACAGCAGCAGGCGCAGCGCCAGGAACGAGGCGCCGAAGATCACGAGCGTCGGCGTGAGGAGCACGAGCGGGTTCAGCGACGTGCGCTCGATCGTCGCCGCGGCCTCGATGCCCCGGAGCTCCACGTAGCTGAAGGCGGCGAGCGGCAGGATGAACAGCTCGACCGGCATCCGCGCGAGGAGCGGCCGGTCCTCGCGCGAGACGAGCCGCCGCTCCTCGAGGATCGTGCGCCGCAGGTGCGGGACCGAGACGAGCACGAGCGCCACCGCGCCGAGCGCGGCGCCGAGCAGCCCGAGCGCCTGGGCCGAGCCGCCCACCCGGATCGGGAACGTGGCGCTCGGCAGCGACGGCCCGTTCGAGCGCGACGCGAGCCGCGCGAGTCCGACGCCGAGCGCGAGCCCGAGCGGGTACGCGACGATCGCCGACAGCACGGCCTGGATCGTCTGGCCGGCGAGCAGCTTCCCACGAGAGAACCCGCGGCTCCGCAGCACGGCCAGCTCGAACGACTGGCGTGACAGCACGAGTGCCCCGACGCCCGCGAGCACCGCGAGCGCGACCGCCGCCACCTGGAACACGACGAGCAGGATCGGCACGCGCAGGTCGGCGATCCGCTGCCGCGCGAGCTCGAACAGGGCCCCCAGGCCGGTGGAGACCGCGAGGTCGGACAGCCCCGGCGCCTGCTGGAGCGTCGCGACGTCGCGCTGGATCAGGCCTGGGAGGCGCTGCGCGTCGTCGAAGCGCACGCCCTCGAGGTCGAGGTACAGGTCCCACACGAACTGGCTCGAGATCCCCAGGTCCGCCGCGAGCGCCAGGTACCCCTCGCGCGAGAACAGGCCCGGGGGCAGCTCGGCGCCCTCCTCCTCGGGGATCGGCGTCTGCGAGCCGAACCAGAAGTCGTCGTCGGTGCGCGGTCGCCCGTACGTCGCGGTCACCCGCAGGGTCCGCTCGACGTCCGTGGGCCCGATCACGGTGACGGCGTCGCCGATCCCCACGCCGAGGCGCTCGGCGACGTTCGCCATCAGCGCGACCTCGCCCACGGCGGACGGGGCGGTCCCCTCGAACGCCGTGACGTGGCGCTCGGCGCCATCGCGGAACAGGAGGGGGATCGAGACCGGGTCGCCCTCGGCTCCCACCATCCGGCCCTCGCCGCGCGCCTGCGCGACGTACGCGCCGACGGGCAGATTCTCGGTCGTCTCACGGATCGTGGCGTCCAGGTCCGCCCACCCGTCCGTCACGTCGCCGTAGAAGGACAGGCGGACGTTCCGGACGTTCACGGGGGCCGTCCGCACGGCCGCGGTCGCGATCGCCTCGCGCGACGCGTCCGCGTACACGGGACCGGCGACGAGCACCCCGATCGTGAACCCGAGCGCGACGACGATCGCGAGCCCGAGCAGTCGCTGGGCGGCGAAGCGTCTGAGCAGGAAGGCGAGCGTCCTCACGGCGGTCTGGGCACCGCCGGAGGCGGTGTCACCCGATGATACGCTGGGCCATCGCGCCCAGGACGTGGCTGCGGCGCATCCGGTAGCCGCAAGGAGCAGGTCATGGACAGGCCCGAGATCATCCTGGCCCCCGGCCCCACCCCGATCCCGCCCGAGGTGTCGCTCGCGCAGGGGAGCCCGCTCGTGTACCACCGCGGTCCCGGCTTCGGCGACCTGATGCGGGACGTGACCGAGCGCGTGAAGACGCTCTACGGGACCCAGCAGGACGTGCTCCTCATGACGTCCTCCGGCACCGGCGGGCTCGAATCGGCGATCCAGAACGTGTTCTCGGCCGGGGACGAGGTCTTCATCCCCATGGCCGGCTTCTTCGCCGACCGCTGGAAGAAGCTCGCCGAGTCCCACGGCCTCGTGGTCCGGACGATCGAGTACGACTGGGGGACGAAGATCCGCCCCGCCGACGTGGACGCCGCGCTCGCCGAGCACCCGGTGAAGGCCGTGCTCCTCACGCACTCCGAGACCAGCACCGGCGTGATCCAGCCGATCCGCGAGCTCGCGGAGGTCGCGAACGCCCGAGGTGCGCTCGTGATCGTCGACGCCGTCTCCAGCCTCGGGGCCGTGCCGTTCGAGTTCGACGCCTGGGGGATCGACGTCGCGGTCGGCGGTTCGCAGAAGGCGCTGTCGGCCAGCCCCGGCATCGCGTTCGTCGCGATCGGCCTGCGGGCGTGGGAGGCCCACCGGACGGCCACGCTCCCGCGCTTCTACTTCGACTGGTCGATCTACAAGAGGTTCGCCGAGCTCAAGGATCCCGAGAACCCCTGGACCCCGGCGATCAGCGTGATGCAGGGGCTGCGGGCCGCGCTCGACCTGTATTTCCAGGACGGGCTCGAGGGCGCGCAGGCGCGCCACCGGACGCTCTCGCGGGCGGTGAAGGAGGGCGTGAAGGCGCTCGGCCTCGACCTGTTCGGCGAGGGGCTCGAGGACAACTGGACCGTGACCGCGATCAACGCGCCCGACGGCATCGACGCCGACACCATCAGCGACCGGATCCGTGCGGACTTCGGATGCGTGCTCGCGCCGGGGCAGGGTCCGCTCAAGGGCAAGGTCTTCCGGATCGGGCACCTCGGCTACTACAGCGAGCTCGACATCGTCCGCGGTCTCGCGGCGCTCGAGATGACGCTTGAGCGGCTCGGCTACCCGGTGAAGCGCGGGGCCGCGGTGGCCGCCGCCGAGGGCGTGTTCCAGGAGGGCGTCACGTCGTGAAGGTCCTCGTCACCGAGAAGCTCTCGGAGGCCGGCCTCGAGCTGCTGCGCAAGGACTTCCAGGTCGACGTGCGGTCCGAGCTGGCGGCGGAGGGGCTGGCGGGGGCGATCGGCGACTACGACGCGCTGATCGTGCGCTCGCAGACCCAGGTGACCGCGGAGGTCATCGAGGCGGCCGACAGCCTCAAGGTGGTGGCCCGCGCCGGCATCGGCCTGGACAACGTGGACGTCGAGGCGGCCACGCGCAAGGGCGTGATGGTCGTGAACGCGCCGCAGTCGAACATCGTCTCGGCCGCCGAACACGCGATCGCGCTCCTCCTCGCGCAGGCCCGGAACATCCCGCGTGCGAACGCGGCGCTGAAGGAGGGACGCTGGGAGCGCTCGAGCTTCCAGGGTGTCGAGCTGCAGGGCAAGACGCTCGGCGTGGTGGGCATCGGGCGGGTCGGGACCCTCGTCGCGCAGCGCGGGGCCGGGTTCGGGATGCGCGTGATCGCGTACGACCCGTACGTGCCGAGGGACCGCGCGAAGGAGATGGGCGTCGAGCTGATGCCGACGCTCGAGGCGCTGCTCGTCCAGGCCGACTTCATCACGATCCACCTGCCGCGCACGCCCGACACCGAGGGCCTGATCGGCGACCACGAGCTCTCGATGGTCAAACCCGGCGCGCGCCTGGTGAACACGGCACGGGGTGGGATCGTCGAGGAGGCCGCGCTCGTGAAGGCGCTCGAGGACGGGCGGCTGGCCGGCGCCGCCCTCGACGTGTTCGACCACGAGCCCACGACCGACTCGCCGCTGTTCCGGCTGGAGAACGTCGTCGTGACGCCGCACCTGGGCGCCTCGACCGCCGAGGCGCAGGACAAGGCCGGCACGACCGTGGCCGAGATGGTTCGCCTGGCGCTGAGGGGCGAGTTCGTGCCGTACGCGGTGAACGTCTCGGCCGGCGCCGAGGTCGCCGAGATCGCGCGCCCGTTCCTGCCTCTCTGCGACAAGCTCGGCCGGATCCTCACCGGCATGGCCGAGGGCGCCGTCCGCGCGATCGAGTGCCAGTACCTGGGCCGGATCGCCGACGCCGACACCCGTGTGCTCACGCTCGCGGTCGTGAAGGGCGTGCTCGCGGGCATCGTGCACGAGCCGGTCTCGTTCGTGAACGCCCCGATGATCGCGCGCGAGCGCGGGCTGGCGATCAGCGAGATGCGGTCGTCCGTCTCGACCGACTACGTGAACCTCGTGGCGATCAGGGCCGAGACGGACGACGGCCCCGTCTCCGTCTCGGGCACGCTGGTGGGCAAGAAGGATCGGGAGCGCGTGGTCGAGGTCAACGGCTACGACATCGAGATGACGCCGAGCCCGTCGATGTTGTTCTTCTTCTACGAGGACAAGCCGGGCGTGATCGGCGCGGTCGGCACGCTGCTCGGCCGGCACCGGGTCAACATCGCGACGATGGACGTGGGACGCCCGGTCCGCGGCGGCACCGCGCTCATGGGCGTGGTGCTCGACAGCCCGGTCCCGCCGGAGATCCTCGCCGAGCTCGCGCAGGTGAGCGGCGCCGAGGGCATCCGTTTCATCCAGCTCCCGGAGTAGCCCTGCAGGGCACGGTTGACGGGGCTGCTACACTGCTCCGGTCATGAGGCGACTCCAGGTGATCTTCGGGAACGGCACCCCGACCGGCACGGCCGTCGGGGCGTCCACGACGCGCTAGCTGCGCGTCCGCCCGCCGCCCGGCGGGCACCCGGGTCACCGTCCCTCGTTCCACCGAACCGCCGAGGAGTCGCCGCATGCGTCAACGACACGAGACACACTGGAAGACCGCCGTCCGAAGGCTCGCCGCCGCGCGCCTGATCTCGATCACGGGTGGTGCGGCCGCCTATACGGCGCTCATGTACACGGTCTACGAGCGCACGGACTCGGCGACGTGGCTCTCGTTGACGCTGTTCCTGACGTTCGGCGTCGCGGGGATCTTCGCGCCGCTCGGCGGCGTGCTCGGGGACCGGTTCGACCGCAGGCGGGTCATGATGGTCTCGGACCTGGCCGGCGCCGCGTGCTTCGCGGCGATGGCGTTCCTCCACGACCCCGCCTGGTTGCTCGGCGCGGCGTTCCTGTCGGCGATCGCGGAGCAGCCGTTCTGGTCGGCCTCGGCCGCGGCGATCCCGAACCTCGTCGACGAGGATCGTCTGTCGTGGGCGAACGGCCTGGTCGCGCTCGGCCGGAACATGGGCATCATGGTCGGTCCGGCGCTCGGCGGCGTGCTCGTCGGCGTGATCGGTCCCGGGTGGGTGTTCGGCCTGAATGCGATCTCCTTCGTCGTCTCGGCGGCCCTGGTCTGGAGCGTTCGCGCACGGTTCCAGGGTTCGCGCGAGGACGCGGCCGAGCACGTCGGGCTGCGCGCCGGGTTCGTGTTCCTCGCGCGGGACCGCGTGCTGCGGACGATCGTGTTCGCATGGACGGCGCTGGTCCTCGGGATGGGATTCGTCATGGTGGCCGACGTTCCGCTCGTCGAGCACTTCGACGCCGGCTCGCTCGGCTACGGGCTGCTGATCGGCACGTGGGGCGCGGGCTCGGTGCTCGGCTCGCTCGCCGGGCGCAAGCTCACCGAGGAGAAGGAGCCGCGAGCGCTGTTCCTGGGGATGGCGCTGATCGCGCTGTCGACCGGGGCGATCGCGGTCTCGCCGTGGTTCGCTCCGATCCTCGTGATGTCGTTGGCATCCGGGTTCGGCGACGCGATCACGATGGTCGCCGAGCAGGGCATCCAGCAGCGCCGGACGCCCGACGCGGTCCGCAGCCGGGTCGTGTCGGCCGCGGAGGCCATCATCACGGTGGCGTTCGCCCTCTCGCTCGCGGGAGCCGGGCCGGTGCTGGAGGCGCTCGGCCCGCAGAACGTGTACGCGATCGGCGGGGCGACGGCGCTCGCGGGCTCGGCGGTGCTGTTGCCCGTGCTGCGCGGGGAACGGCGCGCGGTGCTCGACGCCGAGCCTACGATGCAGGTCGAGTTGGGCTGAGACGGAGGTCCGGGACTGATGGAGACTCGCAAGGCGAAGACCCCGCCCCGGACCGCCGTCCGCCGCCTCGCGCTCGGCCGGCTCATCTCCGTCACGGGAGGGGCGGCCGCCTACACGGCGCTCAACTTCACGGTCTGGGACCGGACGCACTCGCCGGGCATGCAGGCGCTGTCGCTGCTGCTCACGTTCGGGGTGGCGGGGATCCTTGGGCCCTTCGCCGGCGCGCTGGGCGACCGGTTCGACCGGCGGAAGGTGATGATCTGGTCGGAGGCGCTCGCGTCGTGCTTCTTCATCGGCATGGTGTTCGCGCACGCGCCGTTGCTGCTGATCGTGCTGGCGTTCGGCTCGGCGATCTCGGAGCTCCCGTTCTTCTCCGCCTCGCGTGCCGCGATCCCCAACCTCGTCGAGCGCGAAGAGGACATCTCGTGGGCGAACAGCCTCATCACGGTCGGCGTGCATGCGGGGATCGCGGTCGGGCCGCTCCTCGGCGGGCTGATCGTGGCGAGCGCCGGCCCGACGTGGGTGTTCGGCATCAACGCGATCTCGTTCGTGATCTCGCTGATCCTCACGATCACGGTGCACGGTCGCTTCACCGATCCCGAGCGTGAGACGGCCGAGGATGGGGACTCGGGTCTGACGGCCGGCATCCGGTTCCTGTTCGGCGAGCCGGTGCTGCGGCGGATGTCGCTCGCGTGGCTCGTCTTCGTGCTCGGCATGGGGATGGGGATGGTCGCCGACGCTCCGATCGCCGAGTCCTTCGGCACGGGGGCGGCCGGCTTCGGGTTCCTGATCGCGGCGTGGGGGAGCGGGTCGGTGCTCGGCTCGGCCGCCGGCCGGTGGATGACGGTGCGGAGCGAACCGCTCTGGGTCGTGCTCGGCGCTGCGTGCATCGCGGTCGCCGCGATCGGCGTCGGCCTCGCGCCGTGGTTCTGGCTCGTGCTCGTCAGCCTGTTCGTGATGGGCACGGCAGACGGGCTCACGATCGTCGCGGAGAACGGCATCATGCAGCGCCGCACGCCGGATGCGGTGCGCAGTCGGACGATGGCCGCGTTCGAGGCCCTGCTCTCGCTCGGCCTGTTCGTCGCCTACCTGGTCGCGATCCCGCTCCTGCGGAACATCGAGCCCCAGCGCGTCTACCTCATCGGCGGGATCGCCGCCGCGGCCGCGGCGGTCGTGCTCGTGCCGCTGCTCGCCCTCCGCCGCGAGGAGGCGGGGGTGGTCGAGACCGCTCCGGAGGTGCCGGTCGCCGCTGCCTGGGAGTCGAGGGTCGAGTGAGCGTTGTCGGCCGGCCGGGCGAGCTGCTTCGCGACGCTGACCTTCTCGTCGACGGTGAGCGCGGCGC
>DAIUEM010000039.1:0-11697 GCA_036845105.1 Actinomycetota bacterium
AACGAGATCGAGCACTTCTTCGCCGTCTACAAGGACCTCGAGGGCCACAAGGTGGCGATCGGCGGGTTCGGCGAGCGCGCCGAGGCGCTCGAGGTCATCGCGGACGCGCGCGCCGCGGCCGCGGGATAGACGTCCGCGCGTGCCAAGGGCCTAGGCCGCACGCCCGATGTGCGCGCCGGGGGCCGCGGATATCGTGGGGGACGTTCCGAAGCGCCCACGGCACGGAGCGACGACGTGGCACAGCATCTGATGATGCCCGACCTGGACGGCATGTCGCCGTTCTCGGTCATGCCCGCCCCGAGCACGAGGGAGCTCGAGCGCGAGGGGCGCGTCAGCTACGTGCTCCTGTCGGGCCGCCAGGACGACGGCCTGTGGGGCCCGATCGGCGCCGTGTGGCTGTCCGAGGACGGCGAGCGCGGCGGCGTCCTCGTGAGCCCCTGGGCGCTGTGGGAGGGGAGCGAGATCGTCCGCGGCTACCGGAGCGCACTGCGGCGCGGATGGACGCCGCAGGAGGTCTACGGCTACTGGGAGCGCGAGGTGTGGCCCCGCGGATACACGGTGCTCGAGGGACGCACCACCGAGTCCCTTCACCTGCTGAACGAGCTCGTGTCGGCGCTGTAGCGCCGGGCGTCAGCCCGCGTGCGCCGAGCGGGACTCCTCCCACTCCTCCGGCGTGACGAGGACGTCACGCGCCTTCGAGCCGTGCGAGGGTCCGACGATGCCACGCTCCTCGAGCAGGTCCATGATCCGCCCCGCGCGGGCGAACCCGACCTTCAGCTTCCGCTGGAGCATGCTCGTCGAGCCGAGCTGCGAGCGGATCACGAGCTCGGTCGCCTGACGGAGCAGCTCCTCGTCGCCCTCGAGGACCTCGTCGTCGCCCTCCACCGGCGGCCGGCCGAAACCCTCGACGTGCGTCTGATACTCGGGCTCGCGCTGGGTCCGGATCCACTCGCCGATCTGCTGGATCTCCTTCTCCGTCACCCAGGCGGCCTGCAGCCGGATTGGCTTCGACGCGTTCGAGGGCGCGAACAGGAGATCGCCGTGCCCGACGAGCCTCTCCGCGCCGTTCATGTCCAGGATCACCCGGCTGTCTGCCTGGCTCGAGGTCATGAGCGCGATGCGGCTCGGGATGTTCGCCTTGATGAGGCCGGTCACGACGTCGACGCTCGGTCGCTGCGTCGCGACGACGAGGTGGATGCCGACCGCCCGCGCCATCTGCGCGATGCGGACGATGGTCTCCTCGACGTCGCGCGGTGCGACCATCATCAGGTCCGCGAGCTCGTCGATCACCACCACGAGGTACGGGAAGTCGACGACCGTCTCCTCCTTCCCGGGCGGGATGCGGAGCGTGCCCTCGGCCAGGCCCTGTCGGTAGCCGTCGATGTCGCGGACGCCCACCATCGCGAGGAGCTCGTAGCGCTGCTCCATCTCGCGCACGACCCAGGCGAGCGCCTCGGCCGCGCGCTTCGGGTGCACGATCACGGGGACGAGCAGGTGTGGCAGGTCCGCGAAGTGCGCGAGCTCGACCCGCTTGGGGTCCACGAGCACGAGCTTCACCTCGTCGGGGGTCGTGCGCATCAGGATCGACGTGATGAACGAGTTGATGAGGCTCGACTTGCCCGCGCCCGTCGCGCCCGCGATCAGCAGGTGCGGCATCGCCGTCAGGTTCAGGAGCTGCGCGCGGCCGTGGACGTCCTTGCCGAGCGCGACCGAAAGCGGATGGCGGTCGTCCTTGGCCGCCTTCGCGCGGAGGATGTCGCCGAGCATCACGAAGTCGCGGACCCGGTTCGGCACCTCGACGCCGATCGCGGACTTGCCCGGGATCGGCGCGATGATCCGGACGTCGGGCGTCGCGAGCGCGTAGGCGATGTCGTCCGCGAGCGACAGGACCTTGTTCACCTTCGTCCCCGCCTCGACCTCGACCTCGTACAGCGTCACGGTGGGTCCCCGGTGGGCGGCCCGGACGTGCGCGGGGACGCCGAACGTGTGGAACGTGCGCTCGAGCGCGTCGGTCGTGTGCTCCTCGTCCCGCTCGTTCCCGGCCGACGCCGGCGAGGTCCGCAGCAGGTCGATCGGCGGCAGCTCGTACCGGCCGGCCTTCGGGATGCGGCGGACGATCTCGGGCACCTCGACCGGCTCGAGCTCCGGCTCCGCCGGGGCCTCGTCGGGGAGCTCCACCACCGGCACGCCCTCGAGGGTGTCCTTGTGCCGCCTGCGCGACCTGCGCCTCGGCTCCGGCTCGACCTCCTCGACGACCGCCTCCCTGTCCTCCTCGGCGCGCCGGAACAGGTCGACCACGCCACGCCCGACGGCGGCGAGCGGCGTCCCCGTGAAGATCAGGAGGCCGAGCACCGTGATGCCGGCGAGCACGATCGCGGCGCCCACCTCCGAGACCAGCCTGCCGAGCGGCCACGCCGCGACCGCCCCGACGACGCCCGCGGCGTCCTCGACGGCGGTCCAGCCCCCGAGCGGCGAGGGGTTGCCCCGCCAGAGCGACAGGAGCCCCAGCGCGCCGACCAGCCCGAGCGCGAAGCCGATGAACATCCGCGTCCGGTCGTCCTCGGCCGTGCCGCGCAGGAGCAGGACGCCCCAGTACAGGGCGAGCAGCGGGAAGACCACGGTCGCGGCGCCGACCGCGCCGTGCAACGTCCAGTGGACCCCGCGCCCGGCGACCCCGGCGGCGTCGAACCACAGCGCGAGCACGGAGATGAGGGCGAATACGACGAGCCCGATGCCGAGCGCATCCCGGGCCCACGGCGCGAGGTGCTGGCGGACCCGCCCCCGCCCGGCGGCCCGACGGGTGCCTTGACGCTTCGACTTCGCGGCCACCTACACCTCCATGATCACGGGCAGGATGACCGGCTTGCGCTGGGTGACATCGTAGAAGTACCGGCCCAGCACGCGCCGGATGTTCTGCTCGAGCACGCCGCGGTCGGTCACCTCCGCCTCGGCGCTCTCCTGCAAGGAGAGCATGACGCGTTCCCGGGCCTCTTCAAGGATGTCGGCCGAGGTCTCCTCGAACACGAAGCCGCGGTTCACGATGTCCGGGCCCGACACGACCTGGCCGTGGTGCGCGTCGATCGCGAGCACCACGACGACCACGCCCTCCCCCGAGAGCTTGCGCCGGTCGCGGAGCACGACCTCGCCGACGTCGCCGATGCCGAGGCCGTCGACGAACGTCATGCCGGCCGCCACCCGGTCCGCGATGTGGACCTTCTCGCCCACCTCGAGCACGTCGCCGTCCTCGCAGATCAACACGTGGTCGGGCGGGATGCCGACCTCGGTGGCGAGCTTCGCGTGGTGCGCGAGCTGACGGCGCTCGCCGTGGATCGGCACGAACCACCTCGGGCGCACGAGCGACAGCATGAGCCGCAGCTCCTCGGCAGCGGCGTGCCCGCTCGCGTGGACCGGGTACGCCGGCAGGTGGAACACGTCGGCGCCCGTCCGATACAGCCCGTCGACGACGCGGTGGATCGCCGGCTCGTTCCCCGGGATCAGGCTGCTCGAGAGCACCACGCTGTCGCCCTGGCGGAGCTCGACCCACTTGTGCTCGCGGGCCGCCATCAGCGACAGCGCCGAGAGCGGCTCGCCCTGGGAGCCGGTGCAGATCACGACGACCCGCGCGGGGTCGAGCGAGTCGACGGCCTCGATCGGGACGACGTCGGCGTCGGGCACCGTCAGCAGGCCGAGCCGCCTGGCCGCCTCGACGCTCTGGTGCATCGAGCGGCCCAGGAAGGCCACGACGCGCTCGTTCGCGCGGGCGGCGTTCACGACCTGCTGGATCCGGTGGATGTGGCTGCTGAAGCAGGCGACCACGACGAGCTGCGGAGCTCGGGCGACGATGTCGGTGAGCACCGGTCCGACGCTGCGCTCCGAGGAGGTGTACCCGGACTCCTCGGCGTTCGTCGAGTCCGAGAGCAGCAGGTGGACCCCCCGCCCCGCCTCCTCGGCGAGGGCGTGCAGGTCAGTCGGTCGGCCGTCCAGCGGCGTCTGGTCAACCTTGAAGTCGCCGGTGTGCAGGATCGCCCCGAACGGGGTGTCGATCGCGAGCGCCATGCCGTCGGGGATCGAGTGCGTCACGCGCATGAACCGCATCGAGAACGGCCCGATCGCGGCGCCCTCGCCGGGGACCACCGTCCGGAGGTCGGCGCGGTCGCCGACGCCATGCTCCTCGAGCTTGCCCTCGAGCAGCGCGAGCGTGAACGCCGTGCCGTAGACGGGAAGCACCCGGCCCTCGAACTCGCGGAGCAGGTACGCGAACGCGCCGATGTGGTCCTCGTGGCCGTGCGTCAGCACGACCGCCTCGACGTCGTCGATCCGATCCCGCACGTACTCGAAATCGGGGAGCACGAGGTCGACGCCGGGCTGGTCGTTGTTCGGGAACGACAGGCCGACGTCGACGATGAGCACGCGCCCCTCGAGCTCCACGCAGGCCATGTTCCTGCCGACCTCGCCCACGCCGCCCAGGAACACGACGCGCGCGGGCGCGTCGGTCCGCCGGCTAGAGGAGTCCGGCATCGGCGAGGGCCTTCTCGATCCGCGCGCGCTCCTCGGCGGTCGCGGGGACCAGGGGCAGGCGCGGCGGACCGACGGGGCGCCCCACCAGCTCGAGGGCCGTCTTCACGGGGATCGGGTTGCTCGTGATGAACAGCGCGTTGAACAGCGGCGTGAGCTCCTCGTGGATCGCGCGGGCGCCGGGCACGTCCCCGGCGGCGACGAGCTCGACGATCCGCTTCATCCGGTCCCCTACGAGGTGCCCGGCGACCGAGATCACGCCGACGGCGCCCAGGCACACGTAGCCGAACGTCGCCCAGTCGTCGCCCGAGTAGACCTCGAAGTCGGCGGGCGCCTCGCCGATGAGCCGGCTGATCGCCTGGAAATCGCCGGTAGAGTCCTTCACGCCGACGATGTTCGAGACCTGGCTCATCGCGAGCAGCGTCTCGTGCTCGATGCGGGTTCCCGTCCGCCCGGGGATGTTGTACGCGACGATCGGGATGCTCACCGCGCCGGCCACCAGCGTGAAGTGCTCGAGGAGCCCGCGCTGCGGCGGCTTGTTGTAGTAGGGCGTCACGAGCAGGAGCCCGTCGGCGCCGGCGTCCTCGGCCTCGCGCGAGAGCTCCACGGTCTCGGCCGTGCTGTACGTGCCCGTCCCGCAGACGACCTTGCCCTTGCCCCTCGCCGCGTCGATCACAACGCGGAACAGCTCGACCTTCTCCCGGTGCGTGAGGGTCGGTGCCTCGCCCGTGGAGCCGGCCACCACGAGGGCGTCCGAGCCGTGCTCCAGCAGGTGCACGGCGAGCTCCTGCGCCCGATCCAGGTCGAGGGTGTGGTCCTCGCGGAAGGGGGTGACCATCGCGGTGACGACCGCTCCGAACCTACCGGCCATGCTGCCTCCTTGCTCCGAGCTGGGTGCGGAGGTGGGCGGCGGCGCCGCGAACGTCGGGCCGGGCGGTCGGGCCCCGCTCAGGCGACCTGGCTTGCCGCGGCCGCTCGCCCCCACGTGTGCGGTCGGATGCTAGCACCGTTGCCTCACCTCGCACAAGAGTCACATGCGCCACACGTTCAACACGTCGTGAGCGTGGCTCCTTCGCATCCTGGGCCATCCCTGGCTCCTGCGCTGCGCGCGGCTCCCTCGGATCGTTGCGGCCCATGATGCTACCTCCCCGCCGAGCGTGCCGGTGGCTAGGATAGCCGCATGCCTCGCATCTACACCAAGACCGGCGACGACGGCACGACCGGGCGGCTCTACGGCGGGCGCATCTCGAAGGCCGACCCTGCGGCGGAGGCGTTCGGCAGCGTCGACGAGACGGTGGCCGCGCTCGGCCTCGCCAGGGCTCTCTCGGGCAAGGGGGCGGTCCGCGAGGGGTTGCTCGGGCTGCAGCGCGAGATGTTCGTCGTCGGCGCGGACCTCGCCGCGAACCCCGCCGAGCGGGCCCGGCTCGAGCCCGAGGTGTCGCTGGTGACCGAGGCGATGGTCGCGCGGCTCGAGACGTGGATCGACGAGCTCGTCGTGGCCCACCCCCTGCCGAACGCGTTCATCGTCCCCGGCGCGAACCCGGTCTCGGCGTGCCTGGACGCCGCGCGGAGCGTGGCGCGGCGGGCCGAGCGCCGGGCGGTCGAGCTCCGTGACGCGGGCGCCACCGTGAACGACGTGGTCCTGCGCTACCTGAACCGCCTCTCGGACCTGCTCTTCGTGCTGGCGAGGGTGGAGGCCGGCGAGGCCGAGCCCGGCACGCGCCGCACCTGACCGAGCGCTACTGCTGGACGAAGGCCCCGAGGTTGTCCTGCCCCACGAGCAGGACGACGAGCCCGATGTTCCCGGCCTCGATGCCCTCGAGCTCCACGGCGAACGTCGCGGTCTGGCCGGCCGGGATCTCCGCCGGCTCGACGACCCGTCCCTCGACCTGGGTACCGTCACGGGCGTCGAGCACGTAGAAGTCCGGCTTCTTGAGGTCCGAGCCGGTCTCGTTCCGGATCTCAAGGGTGGCGGCGTCGAGGTCCAGCGTCGCGACGAGGCCGGCGTTGACGTACCGGTTCACGGTGGAGCCCGGGGGGACGCTGATCGTGCCGGTCGGACCGGTCGGGGCGGTCGCGCCGGTCCCCGCCGTCCCGCCCGAGGGTCCCGTCGGGTCGCCGCTCGGGTCCCCGTCGTCCGTGCACCCGGCCAGCGTGAGCGCGATCGCGAGCGCGATCGCGACGAAACGGCCGGTAGTCTTCATGGGCGCGCGGCATGCTACACGAACGCGAGGAGGGAGAACCCCGCGATGCGCACCCTGGAGGTCAGGCGACACGCGAGACGCGATCCGGACGCCGACGAACTCTCGCCGGAGGGCAGGGCACAGGCCGAGCATGTCGGCCGCACGCTCGGAGGACCGTTCGACATCGTCTTCGTCTCCCCCGCGCAGCGCGCCGCCGAGACCATCGCGTGGTTCCTGCGCGGGCTCGGGGCGCAGCTCCCGCCGCACGGCGTGATCCCCGGGCTCGCCGGCGAGGGCACGGACCGCTCGCCCCTCGCGATGGCCGGCGTCCTCGCCGCGCTGCTCGACGCGGTCCCCGAGGGCGGCCGCGGTCTCGCCGTCGGGCACACGCCGCTGATCGAGCGGGCCGTGCTCGGGCTCGTGGCCGAGGAGATCGAGCCGCTCGCCGAGTGCGAGGGCGTGCTGCTCACGAAGGAGGGCGACGAGGGCCCCGTCCGCGTCGAGGAGATCCGGATCGCCGTCTCGCGCTGATGGAGGTCGGCATCCCGCTCTCGGCGTTCGGTCTGGGCATCGCGCTCGGTACGTCGCCCGGGCCCGTGCAGCTGCTGCTGTTCTCGGAGGCCTCGCGCGGAGGGGTCGGCCGCGGCCTGCGCGCGATGGCCGGGGCGAACGCGACCTTCGGGATCATGCTGCTCCTGCTCGCCGCCGGGCTGTCCTCGCTCGAGCCGGGCGCCGGGTTCCTGCGGGCGGTCAAGGTCGTCGGGGGCGGGTTCCTGCTCTTCCTCGCGACCGACGCGCTGCTGGAGAACCGCCGGCCGCAGGTGACCGAGGGACCGAGGCCGGGCATGCACCCGGCGACGCGCGGGGTCGTGGCGGTGCTCCTGAACCCGGGCGTGTACGTCTTCCTTGCGACCACGGGCGCCGCGGTGACGGCGAGCGCTGCCGACGCGGGTGGACGATCGCTCGCGCTCGCCACGGCGCTCGCGCTGCTCGTCGGCGTCTCCCTGATGGACTCGGGCATGGTGCTGCTGGGGGCGGGGGCCCACCGCGTGAGCGACCGGCTGCTGCTGATCCTCGGCGACGCGCTGGCGGTGGGGCTCGGCGTCTTGGGCGTGTGGCTGGTCGTGCAGGGCCTGACCGGCTGATGCTCAGAACACGAAGGGGCACCAAGGTGCGGGGTCCCACCCGAAGACCGCGTCGGCCCGCGCCAGGGCGCCGGCACGGAGCTCGGTCACCCGCCCCGCCCGCGCGAGCTGCCCGAAGCCCACGCCTCCCAGGTACACGGCCCCGAGGACGTTGACGTCACAGGCGAGGTCCGCCTCCTCCCGCGTCGGCTCACAGCTCGAGCCGTCGGGGCCGGCGTCCAGCGCCACGCGCCCCTCGTTCCAGGAGCAGAACGGGTCGCGAACATCGACGACGATGCGGCCTTCACCCGTGTACGCCCGCGCCCCGAGCGCCGATCGCACGTCGACGGGACGGACCCACATCCCGTCCTTCACCGTGAGCCGCAACCTCCGCGGCTCGGCGAGGAGGTGCAGCAGCGGCTCGTCGACCGGACGGGCCCAGGACGTGACGCGACGGACCAGGTCGTGGTCGAACAGGAACCGCCAGGTGTCGGCGTACGCGCCGGGCCCGCTCGCCATCAGGTCCGAGACCGAGATCTCCAGCCCGGGGATGCCGTCGGGCCATGCGTGCTTCACCGTGTAGATCGCGTAGCCGTCGGCGACACCGTCCGTCTCGTGCACCGCGAAGAACGGCTTGGGCTCCCCCTCGTCGTGACGATGCTCCACGCGATATTCGATCCATCGCTCGTCGAGCGCCGGCATCCCGGGTCGCGCCCGGCGGACGTCCCCGTACACGGCCAGGATCGGCGGGATCGCCTCCTCCTTGCCGTGCAGCCGGATCGACCCCGACGGCTCGTACCCGCGGACGAACCGCGACCGCTCCGTCTCCAGGTCCATCGCGCACGAGAACGAACCCAGACCGAACCCGAACCGCCCGTAGATCCCGCCCTCGGACGCGAACAGCGCCGCGAGTGGCTCCCCGCGGTCGTGCGCGTCGTCGAGCACGCGACGCATCAGCGACGTGTTGATGCCCCGACGACGATGCGTCGGCAGCACGCCGACGGAGGTGACGCCAGCGGTCGCGACCTCGTCGCCCGGAACGCTGAGCCGGAAGGAGTACGCGCCCGCGCCCGCCACCATCCGGCCGTCGTCGAACGCCCCCAGGTATCGACCGATCTCTGCGACCAGGCGCTCGTTCCGGATCGACTCGGGCCGAGCGACCTCACCGAAGGCTGTGGAGACGACGGTGACGGCCTCGTCGAACTCGTCCTCGCGGATCGGTCGGATGTCGATGCCCATGGCGCGCACAGCCTACGCGGCCGGAGCGGCCGCGCGGACGGTCCCGGATGTCCGGGGCTACGGCAGCGCGGGGAGGTCGAGCAGCGGCTCGAGCCCGACGGTGAGCCCGGGCCGCGTCATGACGGCCCGCACGGCCATGAGCACGCCGGGCATGAACGAGGAGCGGTCGGTCGAGTCGTGCCTGATCGTCAGGGTCTGTCCCTGCCCTCCGAAGATGACCTCCTGGTGCGCGAGGAGCCCGGGGAGCCGGATCGAGTGCACCCGGATGCCCTCGACGTCGCCGCCGCGGACGCCCTCCACGGTCTCGGCGGACGGTCCGCGGTAGGTCTCGCCGCGTTCCTCGAGCAACCGGCTCACCGTGGCCATCGCCGTCCCGGAGGGCGCGTCCGCCTTCGCGTCGTGGTGCAGCTCGACGATCTCCACCGCCGAGAAGTACCGGGCGGCCTGCGCCGCGAAGCGCTGCATCAGCACGGCGCCGAGCGCGAAGTTCGGCGCGACGACGACGTTCGACTCGCCGCCCTCGGTCTCGATCAGCTCCCGGATCTCCGACAGGTCCTCGCGCGACAGGCCCGTGGTCCCGACCACCATGTGGATCGCGTGGGTCACGCACCAGCGGACGTTGTCCAACACGACGTCGGGGTGCGTGAAGTCGACGGCGACCTCGGCCTCGGCCTCCAGGAGACGGTCGAGCTCGTCGGCGACCGGGACGGCGACCTTCGGGTGGCCGATCAGCCCCCCGATCGACTCGCCGACGCGGGACCGGTCGATCGCGGCGACGAGCTTCAGGTCGTCCGCCTCCGCGACCGATCGACAGACCATCTGGCCGACCCGCCCGCACGCGCCGACGACGCCGACCCGTATCACGCGACCTCGCCCCTGCGGAACGGCCCCAGCACCGTCAGCGACATCGGCTGCGAGAGTACGCGCTCGGCCACACGGTGCGCATCCTCGAGCGTCACCGCCTCGACCCGGCGCAGGGTCTGGCTGAGGGTGAGGATCTCGCCGTGGCCGATCTCCGACTTGCCGAGGCGCGACATCCGCCCTCCCGGGTCCTCCTGCGAGAGCACGAGCGCGCCCTTCACGTGGCCCTTCGCGCGGTCGAACTCCGCCCGCGTGAGGCCGCGCTCGGCGAGGTCGGCGATCTCTCGACGGACCAGGTCGACGACCTCCTGGGCTCGGACCGGCGTGGTGCCCGCGTACGCGCAGAACAGTCCCGCGTCCGCGTACATCGAGTGGTAGCTGTAGACGGAGTACGCGAGCCCGCGCTGCTCGCGGACCTCCTGGAACAGACGCGAGGACATCCCACCGCCGAGCGCGTTGTTCACGATGCCGAAGGCGAATCGGTCGGGGTCGTGGCGCGAGACGCCGCTCGTGCCGATGCAGATGTGCGCCTGCTCGGTCTTCCGGCGCTTCACGCGGGCGCGTCCCGAGGGCTCGGGCGGCGTCCCCGCCCCGCGGAGGTTCCAGCCGCTCGGCCCCTCCGAGCGCACCGGCCCCGTGTCCATCAGCGTGGTGAGGCGCGCGACGAGGTCGTCGTGGTCGACGTTGCCCGCGGCGACGACCACCACGTTGCCCGGCACGTAGTGCTTCCGGAAGAAGCGCCGGACCTGGTCACGCGTCGCGGCCCGGATGCTCTCGGGCGTGCCGAGGATCGGACGCCCGAGCGGGTGGCCCGGCCAGAGCGTCTCGGTGAACAGGTCGTGCACGAGGTCGTCCGGCGTGTCCTCGTGCACGTTGATCTCCTCGAGGATCACCTGCCGCTCGCCGTCGAAGTCCGCCCGCCGGATCACCGAGTTCTGCAGCATGTCGGACAGGTGCTCGAGGGCCATCGGCAGGTCTCGGTCGAGCACGCGCGCGTAGTACGCCGTGTACTCCTTCGCCGTGAAGGCGTTCACCTCGCCCCCGACCGCGTCGAACGCCTCGGCGATGTCGCGCGCGCTCCGCGTCTTCGTCCCCTTGAAGAGCAGGTGCTCGAGGAAGTGGCTCGAGCCGCTGATCGGGGGCGGCTCGTCGCGCGAGCCCGCGAGCACCCACAGCCCGAGCGCCACCGAGCGGACGGCGGGCATCCGCTCGGTGACGACGCGCAGGCCGGAGCCGAACTCGGTCCGACGGATCGCCATCGGGCGCTAGGCGTCCCGTCGCGGCTCGCGGTTGCGGTCGCGGCGCGGACGGCGCTCGCGGCGGTCGCGGTCGCCGCCCTCTCGCGAACGGCGCTCGCGCGGAGCCTGCTCGACCTCCATCCCCTCGGGGATCGCCCACTCCTCGCCGATCGGCTTCAGGCTGATCTTGCCCATCGCGTCGATGTCCTGGATCTCGACTTCGAGCGTGTCGCCTTCCTTGAGGCCGGACTCCTCGACGCTGGACAGTCGCCTGCCCTTGCCGAGCTTGGAGATGTGGACCAGGCCGTCGCGCCCCGGCACGAGGTTCACGAACGCGCCGAACGTCGCGATCTTCACGACCTTGCCGCTGAAGGTCTCGCCGACCGAGAGCGGCCTCGGGTTCGCGATCTCGTCGATCATCCGTGCCGCCTCGTCGGCGCCCGCACCCTCGCGGGAGCCGATGAACACGGTGCCGTCGTCCTGGATGTCGATGTCCGCGCCGGTGACGGCGATGATCTCGTTGATCCGCTTGCCCTT
>DAIUEM010000040.1:0-4884 GCA_036845105.1 Actinomycetota bacterium
CCCCGTCCCGCACGTAGTCGAGGAACCGGGTGGCGGGAAGGGTCGCCCACTCCGTCGTGAGCTGCTGCTCCGCCTCGGCGACGAACGCCTTCCGGCGGGCCTCCGGGATCGCGGACCAGGCCCCGCGGTCTGCAATCGTCGGGTACGGCCGGAACGCCTCGGCCGTAGCGAGGACCTGCGGCAGGGCGAGGGCCTCGAGCCCGAGGCCGAGACGACCGGCGACGAGCCGGACGAGCTCGGCATCTTCGAGCTCGACGCGGAGCCGGACGGGACGCAGGAGCCGGAAGAGGGGGCCGAGACATCCGGTCCCGGCCCTCCCGACCGCCGGGCGCTCCGCGTCCTCGTCGTGCTCGGCGGCGTCCTCGCGATCTCGCTGTTCCTGGTCGGCTGGAACCGCGTCGCGACCTCGGACGCGTTCTGCGCCTCGTGCCACGAGGTCGAGCCGGCGGTCCAGTCGTCCGACCGCTCGGTCCACGCCGACGTGCCGTGCCTGTCCTGCCACACCGGCACGGGCGTGCTCGGCGCGTTGCGCTACCTGCCGACGCTCGCCCGCGAGACGGTCGACGAGTTCACGCGATGGGACGTCGCGCACGGGGTGCTCGACGCCAGGTCGTGCGACTCGTGCCACCGCGACCTCACCTCGACCCCCGAGCTCGCGGCGGCCCACGAGGGCGGCGGCGACTGCGCCTCGTGCCACGGCGAAGTCTCGCATCCGCCGCTGCGGCTCGCCGGGTTCGACCGCCCCATCGAGGAGGTGGAGGGCGCGGCGCACCCACGTCTGTACGTGCAGACCCACGGAGACGACGTCGTCTCCGACCCCGACTCCTGCGCGGAGTGCCACGAGGAGGACTACTGCGAGACGTGCCACCTGCGCGAGACCTACCCGCACCCCGACAACTGGATCGAGCGCCACGGCCCGACGCAGATCGAGCTCGGGCCCGAGACGTGCCAGGGGTGCCACGCGCCCACGTTCTGCGAGGGCTGTCACGGGACCGAGATCCCGCACAACGTCCGATGGCTGAGCGAGCACTGGCGCGACCTCCAGGACGCGGGCGCCGGGCCGTGCTTCCTCTGCCACCCGAGACGCGACTGCACGGACTGCCACGCCAAGCACCAGGTCCACCGCGAACAGGATCTCTTCGTATGAGCGACGAGCGATGAGCGAGCCGATGAGCGACCAGCCGAGACGCCGGAGCCGCAAGGGGCTCGTCGTGCTGCTCTCGGTCATCGTCGTGATCCTTCTGGCCGAGACCGCGCTGGTCGTCGCGGTGTTCGTCTCGCCCTCGGCGGGGGAGCGCCTCGAGTCGGTCGCTTCGTCGGCGGAGCGCGCGTGGAAGGGCACGGAGGAGGACCCGGGCGTCCGGACGCGGACCGCGCAGGGCGCCGGGCGTCTGTTCGACGCTTGGATCGCGCCGCTGTGGCGCGGGCCCGACGTGCCACGGGCCGAGCCCGAGTTCACCACCTGCGTCGACTGCCACGAGGACTACGCGGAGACCCGCAGGTTCGGCGTCTACATGAACCACCCCTTGCATGCCGAGATCGGCGTGGCGTGCGAGACGTGCCATCCGACGAACCCTCATCCGAACCCGCCACGTCCCAGGGAGGCGGTGTGCGAGGACTGTCACGCGGAGGTCCGACAGGAGGACCGCTGCAGCTACTGCCACCCGCCGGGCTCGCTGCCGCACTTCTACCAGCTCGGCGCGCCCCGGGACGCGTCGGTGCGCTGCGACGTGTGCCACCCGAAGGACGCCTTCGACGCCGCGGCGACCGAGCCGCTCGTCGACGTGGGCATGTTCGACGGGCAGGACGCCGGGGCATGTCGCTCGTGCCATGAGGACACGACGTGCGAGAGCTGCCACGAGCCCGGCCATCCGGTCGGGTGGCTGACGACCCACGCCGACAGCGCGCTCGGCGCCGACTGCACCGCCTGCCACACGATCACGTGGTGCGCCGACCGCTGTCACGCCGTGACGAGCGTCAACCCTCTGCAGCCGAAGCCGCTGCCGTCCGTGGGGATCCGGCCATGAGGACCCCCACGAGCCTGGCCGGGCGGATGGCGGTCCTGGTCGCGGCGTTGGCGATCCTCGTCGGGGTCGCCGCGGGCGCGGTGCTGGCGCTCCGTCCTGATACCTCGGCGCCCGAGGTCGACCCGACGCGGGACGAGCCGTTCGTGCCGTCGGCGCTGGGCGGACCCGTCATCGCGCGCGTCGATGGAGACACGATCACGCTGCGCGAGGCGGAGCTGCGGATCGCCGGCCTCTCGAGCCTGCACGGAGACGTCGAGGACGTCATGGGGAAGGACTGGCCGGACGCGATCCTCACCTCGCTCGTCGAGGACCGTCTCGTCCGGTCGGCGGCGGAGGAGGCCGGGATCGTTGTGACCAACGGCGAGGTCGCCGACGCGGTGCAGCGGGTGAAGGAGCTCTCGGGCTCCGCCGAGGACTTCGACGTCTGGCTCGCCGGGCAGGACCTCACGCTCCGCGACCTGGAGCGCCGGATCTGGATGCAGCTCCTCAACGGGGACGTGTACCAACACGTCACGGCCGGCGCGAGCGTGAGCGGCGCGGAGCTGCGCCAGTACTACCGCGAGCACCGCGAGGTGTACGAGGGCGCGGACGGCGTGCCGCTCCCGTTCATCGCCGTCCGCGCCTCGCTCCGGACCGAGCTGTTGGACCAGCGACGCGCCGAGCTGTTCGCCGAGTGGCTCGAGGGCGCGCGCGCCGGGATCGACGTCGAGATCGTGGACGACGACTGGTGGAAGGACCTGACATGAGCGCACACGTGGTGAAGAAGGACGTGTCTCCGAAGGTGCTCGTCGTGGGCGTGCTGATCATGACGATCGTGGTCCTCGCCCTCGGCGGGGCGGTGGTCGCCGTGAAGCTGCGGCCCGAGACGTTGCCGACGAACAGCGTCGAGCGCGAGGTGGCCTCCTGGGAGCAGCTCGTCGCCGAGAACCCCGAGGACTCGGGCGTGCACACGGGCCTCGGCCTGGCCCTGGTCGACGCCGGCCGGACGGCGGAGGCACAGGCGGCCTTCGAGCAGGCCCTCTCGCTGAACGATGAGAACTGGGTCGCGATGCTGCAGCTGGCGCTCCTCATCCAGGACGGGAACCCGGACCGCGCGATCGAGCTCCTCGGCACCGCCGTCAAGGAGGCGGGGGCCAGCGAGAAGGTCGAGCCGGCCGTCACGCTCGGCGACCTCCAGCTGTCGCTCGGCGACGTGGAGGACGCCGTCCGCGCGTACCGCATCGCCGTCGCCGACGCGCCGTACGTGCTCGAGGGACACCTCGGGCTCGCGAAGGCCTACGAGGAACTGGGCGAGACCGAGAAGGCGGTGAAGGAGTACCGGTCGGCGGCGCGGTTCGCGCCCGACCATCCCGAGGTCGTCGCCGGCCTCGAACGCCTCGGAGCCGAGGCCTGATCACGACGAGGAAGGGACGAGCGATCATGGCAACGTCGACGGAACGTACGAAGGTCCCCGCTCCCGCGCAGGCACCGGACGAGGGGCCGCCGGAGGACCGGGGGACGCGACGCCTGCTGTTCTTCCTGCTCGGGATCCTCGTCGTGGGAGCCGTCGCGCTCCTCGTGCTGCTGTTCTGGCTCCTGCGGCCGGAGCCTGCCGCGGACTCGGGCGCGACCGCGGGCGGGTACCCGATCCAGGTGGTCACGACGATCTATGGGTACGGACAGGAGCCGGACGAGATGGTGCGTACGCCGCTCGGCGTGACCTTCGACCCGGACGGGAACGTCTGGCTGTCCAACACGGGACAGTCGCGGGTCGAGCAGTACACGTCGGACGGCACGTACATCCGGACCGTGGGGGGCGACGGTCCCGGGAAGCTGTACTCGCCGTACGGTCTCGCGGTGGACGCCGAGCGCGGGCGCGTCTACGTGGCCGACTACGGCGCGAGCGCCGTCCAGGTATTCTCGACGGAGGGCGGCTACGTGACGCACTTCCCCGCCGACGATCAGGACCTGGAGGTGTTCGGCCCCGACGGCTTCTCGCCGTTCGACGTGAACGTCGCGGGCGGCCGGGTGATCGTCACGAGCAACGACGGGCTGTACTTCTTCGACGAGACCGGCCACGTCGTCGCTCGGTGGGGCTACACGCAGAAGGGCGAGAACGTGCGGGGCGTCCAGGTCGGGATGTTCAACTTCCCGGACGCGTTCGACATCGACCCCCAGACCGGGCGGATGTACGTGGCCGACTCCCTGAACCGCCGGATCGTGGCCCTCGACGACCAGGGCAGGTGGCTCTGGGTCTCGGGACGGCCGGACTCGAAGGGGAAGGTCCGGGGCTTCTGGGCGCTCCCCCGCGGGATCGCGGTGGGACCGGACGGCAACATCTACGTCGCCGACACGTTCCGGTACGACGCCGAGGGCATGGGGACCGGCCACATCGTCGTCCTGTCGCCCGACGGTGAGCTGCTGAGCGAGTTCGGACGCACGGGGAGCGACGACGGATCGTTCAGGTTCCCCGAGCAGCTCGAGTCCGGACCCGACGGGCTCTGGGCGCTCGCGGATCGCGAGAACCACCGCGTGGTGATCTTCCGGCTCCTCACCCCGTATCCGGACGTCGCCGAGCTCGAGCAGCCACGGTACGAGGAGATGCTGGAGCAGCCGACGGACGTGTGGTCGACACCCACGCCCGCCCCGACGGGCTAGCGCCCCTCAGGACGCGAGGGCGGCGAGGACGCGCGCGGCGACCTCGTTCGCCTGGCGGACGCAGTCGGGGATCCCCGCGCCCCGGTAGGCGTGGCCGACCACGAACGTCCGGGGAGCGAGGGCAGCCTCGATCCGGTCGACGCGCTCGAGGTGCTCGACCTCGTACTGGGGCATCGCGCGAGGCCAGCGCACGACCTCTGCCGCGTCCGGGCGGTCCGAG
>DAIUEM010000040.1:4894-11692 GCA_036845105.1 Actinomycetota bacterium
CGAGAGGTCGAAGATCTCGGCGATCTGGTCGTCCACGCGCTCGGTCAGCTCGTCGTCCGGCAGCGCGAGCGACCCCTCCATCCCCCACGCGCCGACGAACCCCCGAACCACCGCGCGCGTGCCGAAGGCCGGATCCGGCCACTTCCTCGATACGAGCGTCGCGGCGGTGATCGCGAGCCGGCCGCGCGGCGACACGAAGCCGGAGGACTCGGGCAAGCGCTCGGCGGTGCCCTCCGGGTAGACGAGCAGCACGACGGCCGTCGAGACGTACGGGATCCCGGCGAGGTCCGAGAGGGCCTCCGGCGCGAGGGAACCGACCAGCTGCTCGGTCACGAACGCCGGGGTCGCGAACACGACGGCGTCCGCGAGGACCGCGGCCCCGTCCGTGTGGACGACGTACCGCCCCCCGTCCTCCGTCACGGTCGTGACCGGCGCGTCCACGCGGACGCGCTCGGGCCCGAGCGTCGACGCGAGCGTGTCGGTCAGCCGGCGGAGGCCACCGCGCAGGCGCAGGAACATCGGCGCCGGGCCGGACCGCAGCGGCCGGTGCGCGGCGGCGGCCTTCGCCTGCGCCCGTGCGCCGCGGGTGATGCTGCCGTGGTCGCGCTCCCAGGCCGCGATCTCCGGGAACGTCGCGAGCACGCTCAGCCGGTCGATGTCCCCGGCGAACAGGCCGCCGAGGAGCGGGGCGACGAGCGTCTCGGCCGCCTCGTCGCCGATGCGGCGGCGCAGCAGGGAGCCGAGCGACTCGTCGCCGTCCTCGCGGCGCCGAGGCAGCACGAGGTCGCCCCCGGCGCGCACCTTGCCCGCGTACGACATCCCGGGCCACCTGGCCAGCTCCACCGGGTCGGTCGAGATGCCGAAGGGCCCGCTCGGGAAGCGCAGCAGCCCCTTGCCCGTGTACACGTGCGTGGGCATGGGCGCCGGCGCGACGAGGTCGTCGCCGAGCCCGAGCTCTCGGCAGAGCTCCACCGCCCACGGCTTGCGCGCGAGGAGCGAGTCCGGCCCGGCCTCGAGCTCGATCCCGCCGACGACGGCCGAGCGCATCTTGCCGCCGGGCGAGCCATCGGACTCGAGGACCAGCACCTCGGGCGGGTCGGACGCGAGCGAGAGCCGATACGCCGTCGCGAGGCCGGCGACCCCCCCGCCGACGACGACGACCCGAGGAGCGGTCACGGGATCTCCGCGAGGTGCTCGCGGACGACGGCCGCGAGCATGCGGGTGTACGCGGGATCGGCGTTCGGCATCTCGGTCCGCGCGAAGTGCAGCCCCGCGTCCTCGGCGATCTGCCTGCATCCGACGTCGAGGTCGTAGAGGATCTCGAGGTGGTCGGCGACGAACCCGGCCGAGCACACGACGACCGCTCGGCGGCCCTGCTCCGCGAGCTCCGGGATGACCTCCTCGATCGGCGGCCCCCACCAGGGGTCGGCCGTGCGCCCCGCGCTCTGCCACGCCGTCGTCCAGTGCGAGATGCCGAGCGCCTCCGCCACGAGGTCGGCGGTCTCGCGCAGGCCGGCCTCGTACCGGCACCCGTCGGGGCACGCGTCGCAGAGCTTGCAGCGCAACGATCCGTCATCGAGGGTGCGCACCGGCAGGCTGTGCGCCGAGAACACGACGATCGCGCCCTCGCGCTCGGCGGGACCGAGGGTGCCGAGAGCGTGGGCCACGCGCCCCTCCAGGAGGTCGACGAACATCGGGTGGTCGTGGAAGGACTCGACGAACGTGAAGGCCGGGCCTCCCCGCTCGGCGAGGTCGCGATCGACGCGCTCGCGGTACGAGCCGACCGACATGGCCGACCAGTGCGGCGCCATCACGATCCCGACCGCCCGCTCGATGCCGTCGGCGCGCATCTGCTCGAGCGCGTCGGCGATCCACGGCGGCGAGTGCTTCATCCCGAGGTAGGTCCGGAACCGTCCCGGCTCGCCCTCGTTGAGGTCGCGCTCGAGCCCCTCGGCCTGCGCGCGGGTGATCTCGAGGAGCGGGAAGCGGTTGCCGATGACCTCGTACCGTTCCCTCAGCTCCGCCAGGAGCTCCGGCGACGGAGCACGCCCGCCGCGGATGTCCGTGTAGTAGCGCTCGATGTCGTCGGGCCCGCTCGCGGTCCCGTAGGCCATCACGAGCACGCCGATCGTTCCGTTCTCGCTCATGCTCGACAGGATACGGACGGCGCGGGAGCGCGAGGCGGGAGGGGTGGGATTCGAACCCACGAGCGGGTCGCCCCGCTAACGGTTTTCAAGACCGTCGCCTTCGTCCGCTCGGCCACCCTCCCGACGCGAGTCTAGTGGCCGAAACCTATGCATCGGGGCGGCGAGGGCTCCCGCTCGTCGGCGCCGGTCCGTACGATGAGCACGTGCCGAATGGCGTGCCCAACGACCCGCGGCTCGAGGGCTGGAGCGAGCAGCTCTACCGCAGCCTCGTCGAGCGCGTCCCCGCGGTCGTCTACATCGACTCGAACGACCAGCGCCCCGACTCCCTGTACCTCAGCCCGCAGATCGAGGGCCTGCTCGGCCATCCGCCGCGGGCGTACCTGTCCGATCCGTCGCTCTGGTACCGGCTGGTCCACCCCGACGACGTGGAACGGGTCGCCGAGGCGTGGAGGGGCGCACGCGAGGGCGCGCGGCTGTTCGAGTGCGAGTACCGGATGACCCGCACGGACGGCTCCGTGGTCTGGATCCGCGACAGCGCCGTCCCGGTGCGCGACGAGGATGGGAGCGTCGTCTTCTGGCAGGGCGTCCTCTACGACATCACCGCGGGCAAGCGGCACGAGCGCCAGCTCGAGGAGGCGCGCGAGCGGTACCGCGCGCTCGTCGAGAACCTGCCGGCCGTCGTGTACCTCGTCGCCCCCGACGACGACCGACGCACCCTGTGGGTGAGCCCACAGGTCGAGCACGCCCTCGGCTACGCGCGCGAGGAGTGGCTCGACCAGCCGGATATCTGGATGGAGCTGCTGCACCCCGACGACCGCGAGCCCGCCCTCGCGGCCCTGGACGTGCACAACGAGACCGGTGAGCCGTGGAGCCGCGAGTACCGCCTCATCGCGAGCGACGGCCGCGCCGTCTGGTTCCGAGACGTCGCCACGCTCGTCCGCGACGCCGAGGGACGGCCGCGGTACTGGCAGGGGATCCAGCTCGACATCACCGAGCTCAAGGTGGCCGAGGCCGAGCTGTGGCGTGCGCACGACGATCTCGAGCGCCGGGTCCAGGCCCGCACCGCCGAGCTCGAGGAGGCGAACGAGCTCATGGCGCTCGAGATCGGCGAGCGGCGGCGCGCCGAGGCCGAGCTTGCCGAGGCCGAACGGAAGTACCGCCTGCTCGCCGAGCAGATCCCGGCCGTCACCTACACGTGGGGGCTGGCCGAGGGGCTCGCGGAGGCCTACACCAGCCCGCGGATCGAGTGGCTGCTCGGGTACACGGTGGAGGAGTGGCACCGCCACCCGGACTTCTGGATCGAGCGCCTCCACCCCGACGACCGACAGGCGGTCCTGACGTGGTCGATCCGCTCCGAGACGACCGGTGAGCCGTTCAGCATGGAGTACCGCTACCTGCACAAGGATGGCCACATCGTGTGGGTGCAGGACGAGGCGGTGCTGGTCCGCCGGGGTCCCGACGGCTCACCGCTGCTGTTCCAGGGCGTCATGTTCGACATCACCGACCGCAAGGAGGCCGAGGCGAAGGCGCACGATTCCGAGCGCAGGTACCAGGACCTGGCCGAGCAGGTGCCCGGCATCATCTACGTGCTCCAGATGCGGGAGACGCCCGGTTTCGACGTCGCGTACGTGGGACCGCAGATCCGCGAGATCCTGGGTCTCGATCCTGAGGCCTGGCGCACGGACCTCGACTGGCTCGCGAGCATCCATCCCGACGATCGCGACGTCATCGCCGCCATGGCCGCCGATCAGACCGTCACCGACGAACCGTGGGTCGCCGAGTACCGGATGCTGCGCGCGGACGGCTCCGTCGTCTGGATCCGGGACCGCGGACGGGTGCTGGAGCGGAACGCCGCAGGCCGGCCGGTGGTCCTCCAGGGTCTTGCCGAGGACATCAGCGACGAGAAGGCTGCGGCCAGCAGCGCCAGCGAGGCTCGGAACCGATACCGGACGCTCGTCGAGCAGATCCCCGCGATGGTGTACATCGAGGAGCCGACGGGGCGCCCCGACGAGATCCACCTCCTCTACCTGTCACCGCAGACCGAGGCGATCGTCGGCTACTCGCCCGAAGAACTCATCGCCGACCCATCGCACCTGGAGCGCATGCTCCATCCGGAGGATCGGGAACGTGTCCTCGCGGCGAACGCCCGCGCCGAGCTGACCGGCGAGCCGTTCGACGAGGAGTACCGCGTCATCACGAAGGACGGGCGGACGATCTGGCTCCACAGTCGAGCCGTGCTCGTCACCGACGACGACGGACAGCCGAGGTACTGGCACGGGGTCGCGCTCGACGTGACCGAGCGCCGAGCCGCGCAGGAGAGCCTCCGGGCGCTCGAGCAGCGGTACGAGCACCTCGCCGGGCAAACGTTCCGGACGCGCGGGATCGACGCCGAGCGGCCCTAGCCGGGCGCGGCCTCCCGAGGGCGGAGCTCTCGCAGCGATCCGGGCAGGTACGGGTGGAGCGCCGCGGGCAGCGCCACCGAGCCGTCCTCGCGCTGGTGGTTCTCCAAGATCGCGATCGGCGTGCGCGACAGCGCCGTGGCCGTCCCGTTCAACGTGTGCAACGGCTCCACCCTGCCGTCCGAGCGGCGCACGCGCGTCTGGAGGCGGCGCGCCTGGTAGTCGGTGCAGTTCGAGCAGGACGTCAGCTCTCGGTACCTGCCCTGCCCGGGGAGCCACACCTCGATGTCGTACTTCTTCGCCGCGGCGCCACCCAGATCGCCGGCCGCGATGTTGACGACGCGGTACGGGACCTCGAGGCCGCGGACGATCTCCTCCTCCACGCCGACCATGAACTCGTGCTCGTCCCAGGAGTCCTCGGGACGGCAGAAGCTGAACATCTCCACCTTGTCGAACTGGTGGACGCGGAACATCCCGCCCATGTCCTTGCCGTACGTGCCGGCCTCGCGACGGAAGCACGTCGAGTAGCCGGCATAGCGCATCGGGAGATCGGCCTCGTCGATGATCTCGCCCATCCGGTAGGCGGCGAGCGGCACCTCCGAGGTGCCGGCCAGGTACAGGTCGTCCTCCGCCGTGACGTAGAGGTTCACCGCGTCGGTCGGAAGGAACCCCGTGCCGTACATCGCCTCCTCGCGCACCAGGACCGGTGGGATGACAGGCAGGAACCCTTTCGCCGCAAGGATGTCGAGCGCGTGCCGCACCAGCGCGAACTGGAGGTGGACGAGGTCGCCGAGCAGGTACACGAACCGCGAGCCGCTCGTGCGCGCCCCCCGCTCGGTGTCCAGGACGCCGAGGAGCTCGCCGAGGGCGACGTGGTCCCGCGGCTCGAACCCGAACGCCGTCGGCTCCCCGTGGCGGCGGACCTCGACGGCGTCCTCGTCGGTGAAACCGTCGGGGGCGCTCTCGTGCGGGACGTTCGGCGTCTCCGCCAGGAGCGCCTCGAGCGCGGCCTCGGCCTCGACGAGCTCGGGCTCCAGGCCCTTCAGCTCGGTCGAGACCGCCGCGACCTCCGAGATGAGGCGCCGCTTCTCGTCCCCCTCCGCCCGGCCGATCGCCTTCGACGTCCGGTTCTGGGTCGCGCGCAGCTCTTCCACACGTGCGGTGAGCTTGCGGCGTCGCTCGTCCGCGTCGAGGATGCGGTCGACCGCGTCCGCGAGGTTCCGCCTCGCGAGTCCGCGCCGGAACGGCTCGGGGTCCTCGCGGATCGCGCGGACGTCGAGCACTACCCGACCTTCTCGGGCTCCGGACGTCCCTCGGGCTTTGCCTGCGCGGGCTGCGCCTGACCGGGCGCCGGCTGATCCATGATGCTCTGGCCCTGGAACGTGGCGCCCTCCTCGACGACCAGCGTCTTCGAGGTGATGTTCCCGTCGACCCGACCGCCGCGGGAGATCTCGGCGCGGCCCCTCACCACGATGCTGCCCTTGAAGCGCCCGCCGACCGCGACGTTCTGCGCGCGGATGTCGGCCTCGACCTGACTCTGCGGGGACAGCGTGACGTCGCCGTCCGCGTTGATCTGGCCCTTCACCTGTCCGTCGATCCGGAGCGAGCCGGCCGAGACCACCGTCCCCTCGAGCTTCGCACCCTGACCGACGATCGTGACCTCACCGTCCTGTTCCCCCATGCGTCGTCCCCCTGTCTCCGGTAGTGCCTCCGCTGCCGTCTCGGTGTCCTCACGTCGTCGGATCACGTCGCCTGCACCGTCTCCCGGCGCTGCGCGAGCGCCTGCCGGATCGCCTCCTCCACCTCGGTGGACAGGTTGTACTTGCTCTGCCGGTTCATGATCGGCTTCGCGTAGACCCTCGTGTCCTGACGACCGTTGATCGAGGTCACGACGACACCGTTGCCGTGGTCGTCCAGGAGCGCGCACGAGAAGGACAGGCGCCCCCCGACATCCTCGAACGCGTCGTACCGCACGAGCCCGACGTGGCGCACGGCGCCCTCGATCAGCTGCTGCTGTCGCTGGTCGGTCGCGTGCAACGAGCGTGCGGCGGCCTCGAGACGCTGGATGCCCTTCGCGTGGCCCTCCAGGATCCCCCGGAGCGCGTCGTCCAGCTGGATCGGCCCTTGGGGCTCGGCACGCCGACGTCCCTGGCTCAGGGCGCCGAGCGCGAGCGCGAGCAGTCCGAGGCCGAGCGAGATGAGCACCAGCAGGGTCAGCGTCTTGTCCGAGAACGTCACGGTGCGAACTCCCC
>DAIUEM010000041.1:0-11688 GCA_036845105.1 Actinomycetota bacterium
CATCCACTCCACGTTCAACGTCCCGACCCTGTCCGAGACCTACAAGTACGCGGCCTACGACGGTCTGCAGCGCCTGTCCCGACACGGCTCCTAGCGGCCTCGGGCCCGCGGAGGCCGGGTTGTCGCCTCGGGTACGCTGTCGCGTCAGGTCCCTCGAAGGTGGTGAGCAGGACGGCACGGATCGCCCGCACCGTGACGGCAGCGTCGATCGCGCTCGCCCTCGCATGGCTCGCGCTCCCCACCGCCGAGGCCCAGGAAACCCCCGGGACGGCCCCGCCCTCCGACACCGCCGGAGCCCCGGAACCGCCGGTCGTGGCCCAGGTCCTGCCCGGTCTCCCCGGGATCGACGTCTCGCACTGGAACGGGACGATCGACTGGAGCCAGGTCGCGGCCTCGGAGAGGCGCTTCGCGTTCGCGAAGGCCACCGACGGATCGGACTACGTGGATCCGACGTACGCGACGAACAGGGCCGGCGCCACGGCGAACGGGGTCGTGTTCGGCGCGTACCACTTCGCGCGACCCGACGACGCGCGGCGGGACGCGGTCCAGGAGGCCGACCACTTCGTCGAGAACGCGGACCTGGGACCGGGCGACCTGGTGCCGGTGCTCGACATCGAGCGCACGGGCGGGCTCACGCAGGCGCAGGTGACCAAGTGGATCCTGAAGTGGCTCGACCGCGTGACCGAGCGCCTCGGCGTCCGGCCGATGGTCTACACGAGCCCGTACGGCTGGGCGCAGCGGACCGGCGACACGACCGCCGTCGCCGCCGCCGGGTACACGGTGCTGTGGGTCGCCCACTGGGACGTCAGCTCGCCCACCACGCCGGCCGAGGACTGGAGCGGCAACGGCTGGACCTTCTGGCAGCACACCGACTGCGGGTCCGTTGCGGGCATCGACGGCTGCGTCGACCTCGACCGGTTCGCGGGAGCCGCGTTCGACGCCGTCACGATCCCTATCCCCGACGTGACCCCGCCGACGGTGAGCCTCACACCGCCGGAGGCGGGAGCTCAGACCGTCACGCTCGCGTTCAGCGAGATCGTCCGCCGGGTCACGCCGGAGAACACGGTGCTGTTCCGGACCGACGCGAGCGCGGCCGAGGACGTCTCGATCACCTGCCGCTCCGGCAAGGGCGTGATCGTGGACTGCCGCGAGGGGAAGGTGCGGGTCGCGCTCGTGCGGGCGCTCGACCCGCTCGTCGCGGGGGTCACCTACCACGCCGCGGTGAACGTGGCCGGAGCGCTCGAGCCCGTGGTGGACCGCAGCGGGAACCCGGCGACGTCGACCGTGTTCGACGTCGCCACGCCGACCGAGCTCGAGCAGGACAGCCCCCTCGTCTCGTACGGGTGGCGGAGCGTCTCGGAACCCGGCGCTCGCGGCGGCTCGTACGTGACCGAGCGGCGCGCGAGCGCGACCGCGTCCTTCGAGTTCTCCGGTCCGTCCGTCACGTGGGTCACGATGACCGGTCCGGCGCAGGGTAGGGCGGCCGTGTTCATCGACGGGACGGGGGTCGGCACCTTCGACCAGTACTCGCGACGGCATGTCCTCGGGATCGAGCGGCGGTTCGCGGATCTCGGCCCCGGGAAGCACACGCTCGAGGTCCGCGTCCTCGGGAAACGCGCGGCGGCGGCGAGCGACACGCTGGTCGCGATCGACGCCTTCGAGGTCGGCGGCGATCGTGTCCCGACCCCCGAGCTGGAGCTCTCGTGGGGGACGACCAGGGACGCTCGCGCGTCGGGTCGCGGCTTCGTGGCGAGCGACGCGAAGGGCGCCGCCCTGGAGCTCACGTTCCGCGGCACCGGCGTCGAGTGGGCCACGGTCCGAGGGCCGCGGCAGGGTCGAGCGGCGATCTACGTCGACGGAGCGCTCGTGCGCACGGTCGACAACTTCGCGAAGGAGACGACGTTCGGCGTCGCGCGGACGGTCTCGGGCCTGACCGAGGGCGATCACACGCTCCGGATCGTCGTGCTCGGCGAGGCCAGGCCGGCGGCCGGGGCCACGGTCGTTTCGGTCGACGGGTTCTCGGTCATCCCGTGAGCGCACGCCGCTCCCGTCGGGGCGCGAGCGAACCGCATCGGTGACTCCTGCGTAGACCCTCCGTGCCCCACGCCCGCAGGAGACCTCAGGAAGGGTGACCGCCATGTCCATCCGCACATCGCTCCTCGTCGCGCTCGTCCTCGTGCTCACGCTCGCCGCATGCTCCGGTGACGATGCCGGCGGCGCCACCGGCTCCCCCAGCGCGCCGTCTCCGACCACCGAGCCGTCCGACTCACCCGCCGCGAGCGCCACGGAGTCGCCGAGCGAGACGCCGTCCTCCGGCCGCCGCACCGAGATCGAGAGCGACGACTCGGCGCTCGGGCTGATCCTCACCGACGCGAGGGGCAACACCCTGTACGCCTTCCTGCCGGACGAGCAGGGGCCGAGCACGTGTTACGACGATTGCGCCGCGAACTGGCCACCGCTGATGGCCAGGGGCGAGCTCGAGGTGAGCGGCAACGACGAGGACCCGACCGACGCGGACCTCCTCGGCACGGCCGACCGGGACGGCGGCGGATCGCAGGTGACCTACAACGGCTGGCCGCTCTACACCTTCGCGGGCGACGAGGCCCCCGGCGACACGAACGGCCAGGACGTGGGCGGCGTGTGGTACGTCGTCTCGCCCGAGGGAGACCCGATCACCGGCTGAGCGGGATCGGTGGCGCTCAGCAGGTCACGTGGAGGATCGCGTTCGTATCGCGTGCGGCCCTCCGGAGCGACTCGATCGCCTCGGCCGTCGGCACGGTGACGAGCTCGACGTTGCGCCGCTCGGCCTCCTCCACCACGTCGTCCGTCACGGGCAGCGCCCCGGACGCCCCGGTCCCGATCACCAGACGCCGGCAGTCCCACGGGATGTCCTCGGCCGCCGAGAGCGGCGTGTGGCCGAACGTGGCGCGCAACGGCTTCGAGGGTCCCTTCCGGCGCTTGCGGACGCGACCGCGCTCGATCACGACGTCGTGCTCGTAGGTCGTCCCGTCGATCTCGATCGACCCGAAGGCGAACCGCCCGAACTCCATCGCGACACCTCGGCGCGTCAGGTCCGGCTCTCGTCGGCCTGACGTGCGTCCTCGCCCATCGCGGACGTCCCGATGAACACGGCCCCCTCCGCGATCGCGAGCGACCGCGAGCGGATGTCGCCCTCCACCCGCGAGCGCGGCCCGAGCTCGACCTTGCCGCTGCCCACGATGTCGCCCATGACCACGCCGCCGACCTGCACGTTGCGCCCTCGGATGTCGCCGTCGAGCCGGCTGTCGGCCGGCAGGGACACGTCCCCCTTGGCGACGAGGTCGCCCTTGACCCGGCCGGCCAGGGTGATGCTCTCGGCCTGGATGTTGGCCTCGACCCGGCCCTGCTGCGACAGCGTCACGTCCCTGGCCGCGGTGATCCTGCCCTTGACCTCCCCGTCGACACGCAGCGACCCGGCGGCCGTCACGGTTCCCTCGATCCGCGTCCCCGCTCCGACCACCGAGAGCTCGGACCCGCCGTCTGCACGGTCCATGGTCACCTCCTTAAACGTCTCGTCCACGCCGCCGGTCGCCTCCGTATCGCCGGCGTCGCGTGCAGGCGGTGCGACGGGCAGCTCGGGTCCGCCCGGAACGTCCTCGTCCACGTCCGCATCGCGATGCTCTCGGGGATGGCGCCAGCGACCCATCGGTCCTCTCCTCGGATCGCGCCCTCGGGCGGCGGGCGCCAGACAACCCTACGTCATCGTTCTCGCGCGCGAGACGCCGTGACCGATCGAGCGCGCGACGTCACGCTTCGGCGCCTTCCATCTACGCTGACGGCCATGGCGACGCGGTCCAGGCGGACACGACCATGGCTGGCCCGTCCGGGGACGCTCGTGATGCTGCTCGGAGCGGCGGTGGCGACGATCGTCGCCGCGCGGCACCTGCGGGGTGCCGCCACGGGACGACGAGCGCCGGGAGGGATCGTCATCGCCGACGCCGTCGTGTACGACGCGCTGACGGGGTTGGCGTTCGGCTCGCTCTACGCGGGCGTCGCCGCCGACGTCGCGGCGCGGGCGCCGGACGGCGCCCGGGTGCTCGAGATCGGGTGCGGCCCGGGCCGGCTGTCGATCCGGCTCGCTCGCGAGCACGGCCTCGACGTGACCGGTCTCGACCTCGACGCGGCGATGATCGAGCGCGCCCGATCGAACGCCGACGGCTCGCGGAGCGCGAACGGGCGTCGGCCCTCGTTCCTCGTCGGCGACGTCGCCTCGCTCGCGTTCCCCGACGCCTCGTTCGACCTCGTCGTCAGCACCCTGTCGATGCACCACTGGGCCGACCCGAGCGCCGCCATGACCGAGATCGGCCGCGTGCTCCGCCCTGGCGGCCGGGCGCTCATCTGGGATCTCCGCCCCGGCGTCGTCCCGTTCCACGCCCACGTGCCCGACCCGGCCGACCACGTCCAGGGCTCGCCGCTGCACGTCGCCGACGCCACGCCGTGGCGGTGGCCCTGGAGCTTCACCCCGATCCGGCGGACGGAGCTGGCCCGTGCGGATGGCGAGCTCGCGGTGGGCCGAGATCGATCGGTGGGCTGAGGCCTCGGCGGCCCCGCTCCGGAACGCCCGCTTGACGGCCCTCGGTCGACCTGGCTAGCGTGGAGTCTCCCCATGGCCGGGGTAGTGTTGCGATCGGTGTCGCGTCGTCCCGTGCGCGGGTTCCGTGCGTGCTCGGGCCGGTTCCGACTGCGCCGACTGCGCCGCCCCCGAGGATGTCGCTGAGGCGAGATGGCGAGACCCGACTGCCCACGCTGCGGCTCCGACCTGATCGTCGCCGCGCCCTCGGGAGCCCCCTCGGTCCTCGTCATGGAGCTGCGCGGGGAGAACGTGCCGGTCGCCGCCACGGGGACCGTCCAGTGGGTCTGCCGCTCGTGCGGGCACCGGTGGGACCCGGCCGACCAGGAGGAGGCGTGGCGTCCGCAGGCCGTCGGGGACCCCGCGGATCTCGACCATCTGGAGACCGAAGCCGAGGGCGAGCCGCCCGACCACCCGGGTCCGAGCCCCGGCACGACGCTCATGCGCGCGAGACACGCGACCGGCAAGACCCTCGGCGACGCGGCGAGGGGCACCGGCGTGTGGGAGCGGTACCTCCAGGCGCTCGAGAGCGACGCGCCGCCCGAGGAGTTCCCCTCGCACGGCTACGCGCGGCTGTACCTCCGCGAGTACGCCCGGTACCTGCAGCTCGATCCGGAGCCGCTGCTCCGGGACCTCGACGCGCGCCACCCCGAGAGCGTGGAGCCGGTCTTCGAGCCGCTCCCGGAAGGGAGGGGGCGTCTCTGGAAGGTCCTCGCGGTCGTCCTCGCGGTGCTGGCGGCCGCCGCCGTCCTCTTCTTCGTGGTCCGCCAGCCGGCGGACCAGCCGACGAGCGCCGAGCCGACGCTCCCGCTCGACGACGACCCAGTGGTCATCGACGGCTCCGGCGACGTACGGCTCCCCGGCGGCCCGACGAAGGAGCCTCCGACGGGCGTGCGCGCGACGCTCACGCTGACCCAGCCCTCGTGGGTGCAGGCGGTCTCGGACGGCGAGGTCGTCGCCGCGGAGACGCTCGAGCCGGGGAGGCCCATCTCGTACCGCGCCAAGAGGTCGCTCCGGCTGACGCTCGGGAACGCGGGGGCCGTGCGTCTGCGCGTGAGCGGCGAGCGGGTCCGCACGGGCACCCCCGGCGAGGTCGTGACCCTCGACTTCCGCTGGCGGGACGGCGAGGTCTCGACCGCGCGCACGTAGCTCGCACGTCGGCTCGATCGGCCCCGCCGAGCCTCGATCAGATTTCACGAGCCCGTAAGGACGGAGCAACCGTCCCGCAACCGCGCGTCATGCAGCATCTCTTCCAACGACCGCGACGGTCGGTCGGGGAGGGAGACGCATCATGGTTCGACGGACGATCGTGCTCCTGGCGGCTGCGGCCGCGCTGGCGGTGGTCCCGGCGGGGGTGGCCGGCGCCGGTGTCACGGGCCCCGCGCTCTACGTCGACGGCAGCCTGTACCGGACCGTGGGGACCCAGACGGACTTCTCGGGAACCGGGGCGCCCGCGCACAGCTTCGACACGATCTACGACTTCGGCGGGCTGCAGCCGAACGTCGCAACTGCGGCGCCTGGCGACCCGGGCTTCAACGGGGGTCGCTGGATGGTCCACGGTCTGTCGTTCGAGGACTACGAGGCCGCCGTCGCGGCGGTCGACGCGAACGGCAGCGGGGACATCGACAGCGACGAGGAGGTCGCCGCCGCTCTCGCCGACGGCCTCGCCGACGACGACGGCGTCATCAGGCAGTTCGAGTGCCCGGTGATCCCCGTGCCGCGGTCTTCGTGAGACGCTCCACGCGAGCGGGGGAGGCGGCGACCTCCCCCGCTCGCTCCGTCCCGAGGGTCGCGGTCGGGACGTCATGGACCGCGGAGGTCTACCGTTCATCCTTCCGACATGACTGACGCCAGACCCGAGCCCCCGACGCGACCCACTGCGAACGAGCGCCCCTCGGCCGGCACAGGCGTCGTGCTCGGCCTCGTCGCCGGCGGGGTGGCGATCGGCGTCGCGCACCTGGCGGCGGGGATCGTGAACCCCGAGGCCTCGCCGATCCTCGCGGTGGGGCAGGCGGCCATCGACCTCACCCCCGAGTGGCTCAAGGCCTGGGCGATCCGGACCTTCGGCGAGAGCGACAAGACCGTCCTGCTGATCGGGATCGGCCTCGTGCTCGCCGCGATCGCCGTGGCCCTCGGGGTCGCGTCGGTGCGGCGACCGCGGGTCGCGATCGTCGGGCTCGTGGCGCTCGGGGTGGTCGGGGTCCTCGCGGCGCTCACGCGCCCCGGCGCCGTCCCGTCCGACGCCATCCCCACCATCGTGGGCGTCGCCGCCGGCGCGACCGCCGTCGTCGCGCTCCGACGGTCGTGGATGTCGGCCGAGCCCTCCCCCGGCGTCGAGGACGGGTTCGACCGCCGACGGTTCCTGATCGCCGGCGCCGTGGGCGCCGCCGTCGCCGTGGCGGCGGGCGGCCTCGGCGGGTTCCTGGCTCGTCGTCTCCGCGCGAGCGCGTCGAGGGCCGACGTCGCGATCCCCGCGCCGGCGAGCCCCGCCCCGCCGTCCGCCACGGGTGCGCTCCACGTGCAGGGGCTCGAGCCGTTCTTCACGCCGAACAACCGCTTCTACCGCGTGGACACGGCGCTGTTCGTCCCGGCCGTCATGGCCGAGGACTGGCGGCTCCGCGTCCACGGCATGGTGGACCGGCCGCTCACGCTCGACCTCGAGCAGCTCCTCGCCCGGCCGCTGATCGAGCGCGACATCACGCTCGCGTGCGTGTCGAACGAGGTGGGCGGCCGGTACGTGGGCAACGCGCGCTGGGTCGGCGCTCCGCTGCGGGACCTGCTCGAGGAGGCGGGCGTCCACCCGGGCGCCGACCAGCTCGTCTCGCGCTCGGTCGACGGGTTCACCGTGGGCACGCCGACCGAGGTCGTGATGGATGGGCGCGACGCGATGCTCGCCGTCTCGATGAACGGGGAGCCCCTGCCCCTCGAGCACGGCTTCCCGGTGCGCATGGTCGTGCCCGGTCTCTACGGCTACGTGTCCGCCACGAAGTGGGTCGTCGAGCTCGAGCTCACGACGTTCGACGCCTACGACCCGTACTGGGTGCAGCGCGGCTGGGCCGAGCGGGCGCCGGTCAAGACGATGTCGCGGATCGACACGCCCACCGGCTCGGCCCCGGTTCGAGCCGGCCGGGTGCCGATCGCCGGCGTGGCGTGGGCCCAGCACCGCGGGATCGAGCGGGTCGAGGTCCGCGTCGACGAGGGCCCGTGGCTCCAGGCGGAGCTCGCACGGGCCGCCACGATCGACACGTGGAAGCAGTGGGTGGTCGTCTGGGACGCGACGCCGGGCGAGCACCGGCTGGAGGTCCGCGCCACCGACGGGGACGGCGAGACCCAGCCCGAGGAGCGCGTGCCGCCGTTCCCGGACGGGGCGACCGGCTGGCACACGGTCGTCGTCCAGGTCACGTGACCGGGGACGGCGGCTGCGGGTCGTCGCCCGGTGAGGGAGGGCGCGCGTCCTCGCCCGGTCCGAGGAGCACGTCGACCGCTCGCTGGATCAGCGCCCGGAAGGTCTGCTCGCGGAACCCGACCACGAACGCGAGGACGTAGTACGGGATCAGGTTCGAGACCGGCACCGGTCCCGAGCCCTCGGCCGCGGCCCCCGTGGTCGGGGTCGCGCCCGTGGCGTTGATGATCCCGATGAAGATCAGGTACGCGATCGTGCCGAGGACCACGCCGGCCACCGGCCGGGCCATGTGCCAGAAGTTCCACTTCGGGTCCCATCGGTCGTTGTGGTCGAACACGCCGTAGAGGCTGATCAGGATCGCGCCGAGCGCCCCGAACCACGGCACGCCCACGGGGATCACGTCGCCGATCGGATCAGGGATCCGGTCCGAGCCGACGAACAGCACGTCCGCGGCCCGGAAGAGCGGGAGCAACAGGAGCACGACGAGGTAGACGAGGTTCAGCCAGAAGAAGAAGCCGGGCTTCCGTCGCTGCACCCAGCTCGAGGCCTCGATCCGTCCGCCCCCATCCCCTGTCGGCGTGCGCCTTCCCTCTGTGGTTCCCATCGTCGGCCTCCTCGTGACGGCTGCCGAGGGTTGCGTAGCAGTCGGGCGCTCGGCCTGTCTATCGGTGGAACGGGCTACGGCCGCCTCCGTCCGACCGGCAGGTCCGCATCGAGGTCGATCGCGGCCGGAAGTCCGCGACCTCAAGTCGAGAATCGGGCGCGTCGATGGACTAGCGTCCGCCGGGTACGGGCACGAGACGTCCGAGGTGGCGATGACGAACCTGGACCGTTGCGATGCGTGTCACACGATGACGGCGACGACGTCCTGTCTGTGGTGCCGGGCCCGGTTCTGCGCCCACTGCCAGGGCGTCCACGCGAGGCTGGCACGGCATCCTTCGGTGTCGGCCCGGCTCCCCGCGTACACCAGACCTCGATCCCACCGTCTCGCGCTGTAGCCGGCACGGACGGCGCGCGATCGATCCGGCCCAAGCGTCACTCGGCCGGACCGAGCTTCCCGAGCCTCGTCTCCAGCCGCCGGATCTCGACCGCGGCGCCCCGCTGGTCGGCCTCGGCGGCGCGGACGCGCTCGCGGGCGTCGGCGCGCCGGCGCTCGAGGTCCTCCAGGAGGCGGCGGGCGCGGTCGACGGCCTCCTGCGCCCGGCGCTGCTTCGTGCGAGCCTGCGCCAGGGCGCGCTCGAGCTCCCGGCGCTCACGGGCGCGCTCGGCCCCGGCCCTGGCTTTCCCCGCGCTCGCCGGCGGTTCCTCCTGCGCCGCTCGGGCGCGGGCCGGCTTGCCGCCCTCGAGCGCCACGAGCCCGACGACGTCGCCGAAGCCGGAGGGCGGCTTGAGCGGCTTCGTCAGACGACCGGCCGAGAGCGCCTGCGCCCCCTCCTCCGCGACGACGGCCGCGTCGAGCGTGTTCGTGAGGTCGTCGGCATGCGGCCCGGGGTCGGTGCCCTCTCGCTCCAGGATCGCGCGGGCCGCGGCCGCCAGACCCCCCACGACCGCGCGCCGCTCCTCGGTGGCCTTCCGCAGCGGCTCGGTGTCGCCGCCCGAGAGCGCCCGCTGCTGCGCGGCGCGAAGACGCTCGCCCACCGCCGCGGGCTCCGCGATCCCCTTCGGGTCCTCGCGCGCGAGCCGGTTGAGCGCCCACGTCGCGACGACCGGCTTGCGCTGAGCCTTCACGAGCTCGGCCGCCTCTCGATCGCCGGCGGCGCGCAGCTCCTTCGCGAGCGCATCGCGCTCGGGGATGAACCGGTCGAGCGGCAGCCCGTAGAGCTCGTCGATCCGCGCCTCGACGTCCCCGGCCATGGTCACCCCGCCTCGCGCCGTCGAGGCTTCTTGCCCTGCTTCGCCGCCTCGACGCTCTCCCTCAGGGCACGCATCAGCTCCTCGACCTGAGCGGGCGGTCGCTCGGCACGCGGCTCGGCCTCCTCGAGCGGCTGCTTCTCGGCGATGATGCGGAGGAGGTCCTCACGGTACGTGTCCGAGTACGCCGCCGGGTTCCAGTCGGTCTTCAGCATCTCGATCAGCGAGATCGCGAGCTCGAGCTGCCGCTCGTCCACCTGGGCGCCCGAGACGTCGACGAACGAGCGGGGCTCGCGCACCTCGTCGCCGAAGTAGAGCGTGTGGAGCGCGAGGGCCTGGGCCATCGGCCGGATCGCGACGAGGTGGGGCTTGGTCCGGAGCACGAAGCGACCGATCCCGATCCGGCCCGCCTGCTGCATCGCGCGGAGCAGCAGGACGTAGGGCTGCTCGGCGTCGCGGTTCGCCGGTACGACGTAGTACGTCTTCTCGAAGGAAACGGGGTCGATGTCGGCGAGCTCGACGAAGTCCTCGACGGCGATCGTCCTGCTCCGCTGCGGGCGGACGGCCTCGATCTCCTCGCTCGTGAGCGTCACGGTGCGGCCCTCGTCGGTCTCGTACCCGCGCACGAGCTCGTCGAAGGCGACCTCCGTCTCGCTCCGGGGGCTCGGGGCCGAGCTGCGGGCGCGGGGGGCGGGGTCCGGGGCGTCGATCGGCTCGTCGTCGCCGGCGGCCCCGGCCCGCGCCGTCCACGCTCGAGGCGGCGGAGGCTCATCCTCCTCCACGATCCGCCGGTATCGGACCCGCCGACCCTCGCGGTCCATGAGGTGGAAGCGCACGTCCTTCGGCTGCGTCGCCGGGTAGAGCTTCACGGCGATCGTCACGAGCCCGAAGCTCAGCGTCCCGGTCCAGACGGCGATCGGCATCCGACCAGCCTAATCCCCGAGCACGGTTCTGCCGTCGGGCGGCGGTCAGGCCGTCCGCTCGGTCGCGTCCTCGCTCCGGAACCGCTCGATGTAGCGATCGAACGCCCAGCCCTCGAGGAACTTCGTGGCCGCCCCCACCCCGCTCCGAAACAGCATGTCCTGCATCTCCTCGTCGATGTCGAAGTCCGTGGCCCGGACCCCGTACGTGTCGACGAACATCGTGCGAGCCAGCGTGGCCGGGTCCTCGACGTGGATCTGGTCGTGGAAGCCGGTCATCGTGCCGAGCATCGCGAGCGCGAGCGAGAAGGTGCCGTGCACCTCGTACTTGTGCCGGAGCGCGGCGTCGGGCTGGGCCGAGAGCTTGATGCCGAAGGTCGGCCAGCGGGGCGGCCTGCCGTCGGTCCGGTCGAAGACGTCGATCGGGAAGTTCGACAGCATCCCGCCGTCGACCATGTACGAGAGCCGCTCCCGACCGTCGGCGTCCCGAGCCTTGAAGCGGAGCGGCTCGTAGAAGAACGGGATCGACATCGACGCGCGGACGGCCTCGGCGACGGGCTGTTGGTCGGGATCGACCCCGTAGTGCGGGTAGTCCCACGGCAGGCGCACGAGCCGCCCGCGCGTGACGTCGGACGCCATCACGACGAGTCGGTATCGCCTCTCCGGTGGGAGCGAGCTCCCCGGGTCGTCGATGCGGAGATCCCCGAACGTTCGGACGCCGAGCGCCGCGAGCTGCCCGGTGAGCCACTCGAGCAGGTAGGTGCCCTCGTAGATCCCCTTCTCGAACAGCAGCGACGCCCCCTTGCCGACGAGCCCGAGGTGATCGACGAACCCCTTGTCCTCGAAGCGCCCGTAGTCGATCTCGCGCATCACCTTCTGCAGCTCGAGCAGCGGCATGTCGGCCG
>DAIUEM010000042.1:0-11454 GCA_036845105.1 Actinomycetota bacterium
CCCGCCGTTCCACACACCGGTCTTCGTCCTCACCCATCACCCGCGCCCCTCGATCGAGATGGAGGGCGGCACGACGTTCCACTTCCTCGACGTGTCGCCCGCCGAGGCGCTCGAGACCGCTCGGGAGGCTGCGGGCGGGCAGGACATCCGCCTCGGTGGAGGCGCCACCGTGATCCGCGACTTCCTCGCTGCGGGGCTCGTGGACCACATGCACATCGTGGTGGTCCCGATCCTGCTCGGCCGAGGCGCGCGCCTGTGGGAGGGGCTGGAGGGGCTCGAGAAGGACTATCAGGTCGAGGCCGCCTCCTCGCCCAGCGGAGTGATGCATGTGACGTTCACACGGGCGGCTTGAGCCACTCGGGCACGCGTTCACTCGTCAGACCGACGGCGTGAAGCCGACCATCCTCGATGACCCACTCGACGGACAAGGAAGAACTTCAAGCAGGGAGTGTTCGTGGACTTCATCACCTCGCTGGACGGCTACGGTAGTTGGTAGCGTCACGACACGGGACGCGACTGCAAGAGACTGGAGACGGAGCGATGAGTGAGCTTCTGGGTATCGCTCGGTTCAAGATCCATGAGGGCAAGATCGACGAATACAAGCGCTTGTCCGCTCAGGCGATGGAGATCGTGCGGACCAAAGACACCGGAACGCTGCAGTATGACACCTACTTCAGCGAGGACCAGTCCGAATGCGTCGTCATCGAGCGGTACCGAGATTCGGAGGCCGCGATCGAGCACGCCGCCAACCTCAGCGAGGTGTCGGCGGCGGTTCTTGCGATCGTCTCCGTTGTTCACGGCGAAGTCCTCGGTGAGCCGAGCGAAGAGCTGAGAGCGGATCTGGCCAACGGCGAGATCCCTCAACTCTTCACGCCATATGAGTCGATGTAGCCACCGCAGGCCAGCTTGGCGAAGGCTGCCCCGAGCCGATCCAGTGGCTTCGTCGTGGCCGAATCGTCTGCGCTGGTCAGCGCAATGAGATCGAACCACCCACGGGGTTCCTCGACCTGTCGATGGCGGACATCGGGACGATCGAGATGAACCTTCTGTTCCAGAAGGCGTCCTAGCCAGCAGGATCGTAGAACGGGGTGGAGGCATCTGGTTCGTGGCGAACGTCGGCCAGAACCTGGGCCGTGACCTGCAGTTCTGGCGCCGTAGTCCCAACGGGATTCGAACCCGTGTCTCCACCTTGAGAGGGTGGTGTCCTAGGCCACTAGACGATGGGACCGGACGTGCCTCGTCGAGGCGGCTGGGAGTCTAGCAGCGCGTTTAGCCTGTTCACGTGGCCAGCCAACCCCCTGCCGAGATCCTCACCGTCGGGCACGGCGCTCGGTCGATCGAGACGTTCCTGGAGCTCCTGCGCGAGGCGGGCATCGAGCGCGTCGTCGACGTCCGCACGGCGCCCGGCTCGCGCCGGCACCCGCAGTTCGGGCGCGACGCCTTGGCGGAAGCGCTCGCGCAGGAGGGCATCGCGTACGAGTGGCGGGGGCGGGACCTCGGCGGCTTCCGGAAGCCTGCGCCGGACTCCCCGCATACGGCCCTCCGGAACGACTCGTTCCGCGGGTACGCGGACCACATGGCGGGCGATGCCTTCCGCGAGGGGCTCGCCTGGCTCGTCCGTACCTCGCGCGAGCGCCGGACCGCGGTGATGTGCGCCGAGTCCGTCTGGTGGAGGTGCCATCGGCGGATGATCGCGGACGCCCTCACGGTCGCGGGTGTCCCGGTCACACACCTGATGGACGGCGAGCCGAGGAAACACGAGCTCCACCCGAACGCGCGCGTCGACCAAGCGGGCCGGCTGGTGTACGACGTCGGCGTCCAGCCGGAGCTGTCGGAGGCCTAGTTCTCGCCCTGGGAGCGGGTGTAGCCGGGCTCGCCGTCGAACTCCTGCAGCTTCTCGATGTGGCCCCAGCGGTGCCGGGTCGAGACGCGGTGGAGCAGCTCCGCCACGGCGTCGTCCGAGACGTCCTCGGCGGGCTCCTTCAGCATCAGGCGGCAGTACGAGGCGTCGACGATGTCCGTGATCGCGCCGGTCGCCGGGTACACCTGGGTCCCGCGGCACGAGATCATCTTCAGCGTGAAGGCGGTGTCCTTCACCAGCTCCTCGATGCTGCGTCCGAGCTCCTCGGCCGAGAGCGGCGTCTCGACGAACAGGTCGATGCCGACGACCCGGCGCTCGTGGGGGCGGACGAAGTCGGGGCGGGGGTCCACCTCGGGGAGGACCTGCGGGCGGTACTCGCGGACCTGCCAGCGCTCGGAGCGCTTGCCGAGGTTCGAGATGATCGCGTCGGTGTACGCGGTGGTCGACACACCCACGTCGTAGCCGACGATGTCGCCGGTCCGCATGCCGGACTCGAGCGTGACGAGGACCGCGTGCTCGATCGACGCGGCGGCCTCGAACTCGCCCAGGTGCCGCAGCATCATCACGGCGGTCATGATCAGCGCCGTCGGGTTGATCACGTCCTTCCCCGCGTACTTCGGCGCGGAGCCGTGCACGGCCTCGAAGATCGCGACGTCGTTGCCGATGTTCGCGCTCGGTGCGAAGCCGAGACCACCGACGAGGGCGCTCGACTCGTCGGACAGGATGTCGCCGTTCATGTTGGTCGTGACGATCACGTCGAACTGCTCGGGCTTCTTCACCAGCTGATGGGCGGTGTTGTCGACGATCAGGTGCCAGGACTCGAGGTCGGGGTACTCGGGCGCGATCTCCTCGAAGGTGCGCTTCAGCATCCCTTCGGTCATCTTCATGATGTTCGCCTTCGTCGCGCACGTGACCGTGCGCCGGCCCTCGGCGCGCGCGAGCTCGAACGCGAACCGGACGATCTTCTCGCACCCCTTCCGCGAGATGAGCTTCAGCGTCTGCGCGACGCCGGGGGACTGCATGTGCTCGATCCCGGCGTACAGGTCCTCGACGTTCTCGCGGACGATGACGAGGTCGATGCCGCGGCCGCTGTACGGCGTCGTCACGCCCGGGAGCTCGCGAGCGGGGCGGACGTTCGCGTAGGTCTCGAAGAGCTTGCGGAGCGTGACGTTCGCGCTCTTCTCGCCGAAGCCGACCGGGGTCTCGAGGGGGCCCTTCAGCACCACCCGGGTCTTGCGGATCGACTCGATCGTCTCGGGCGGTACGCCGGAGGGCAGGCCCTGCTTGAAGACCTCGGCGCCCGCGAGGCGCTCCTCCCACTCGACCTTCGCGCCCGAGGCTTCGACGATCCGCTGGGCGCTGCGGACGGCCTCGGGGCCGATCCCGTCGCCGGGGATGACCGTGACCAGGGTGTTGCCGTCGGGTGTGACGTGCCGTTCCATCCGTGCTCCTCGTTCCGCGGGGACCCGCTCATCCTCCCACACGGCCCGACGCGTCTCACCCGGGGCCGCTGGTAGGGTGTGCCGACCGATGACCCGCCCGAGCCGAGACGCCCGTCGCACGCCGGTCCCGGCCCTCCTGCTGATCGTGGCGCTCGTCGCCGGCGCATGCACGAGGTCGGGGCCCGAGCCGGACGGTCCCGCCGCGATCGCGGGCGGCTCGGCCGGCCCGACGACCACAGGGGACCCGACGGGCCCGACGGCGCCCCCGAGCCCCGCGGAACGACTGAAGGGGTTCGAGAACATCCAGCACCTGGTGTTCATCGTGCAGGAGAACCGCTCCTTCGATCACTACTTCGGGACCTTCCCGGGCGCCGACGGCATCCCGATGACGAAGGACGGCGAGCCGACCGTCTGCAACCCGGACCCGGTGCTCGACGAGTGCGTGGGGCCGTACCACGACCCGACGCTCGTGCAGTTCGGCGGGCCGCACGGGCACCCGCATTCGGTCGCGGCGGTGAACGGCGGGGCGATGGACGGCTTCGTCCGGGTCCTGGTCAACGGCCCGAACGACTGCGCCGACGACCGGACGCTGCGATCATGCCGTGACGACCTGGGGCCGCAGGGCCAGCCCGACGTGATGAGCTGGCACGACGCGCGCGAGATCCCGAACTACTGGGCCTACGCCGAGCGCTTCGTGCTCCAGGACCACATGTTCGCGCCGACGGACTCGTGGACGCTGCCGGCGCACCTGTTCCTGGTCTCGGCGTGGTCGGCCAGCTGCGACGACCCACAGGACCCGATGAGCTGTCGCTCCGATCTCGAGGTCAACGACGTCGTGGACCGCCAGCGGCACGGGGAGCACCCGACGATCTACGCGTGGACGCCGATCACCTACCTGCTCACGGAGGGCGGCGTCTCGTGGGCGTACTACATCGGCAACGACACGTGCCGCACGCCGGAGGACCCGTGCCCGCGTCTCGGCGACGGGCGACGGTCCACGCCTCCGGCGCAGAACCCGCTGCCGTCGTTCACGACCACCCACGAGCAAGAGGACTTCGAGAACATCCGGCTCCATGCTGACCTGTTCGACCAGATCCAGGACGGCACGCTGCCGACCGTCTCGTGGGTGATGCCGGCCGGCCGCAACAGCGAGCACCCGGGCAACGGCGCGCCGCTCTCGAAGGGGCAGGCGCACGTCACGCGCGTGGTGAACGCGGTCATGCGCAGCGACCTGTGGGAGACGACGGCGATCTTCCTCACGTGGGACGACTGGGGTGGGTTCTACGACCACGTCGAGCCGCCGCGCGTCGACGAGAACGGCTACGGCATCCGGGTCCCCGCGATCTTGATCAGCCCGTGGGCGAAGGGCGGCACGATCGACAGCAACGTCTACACGTTCGACTCGTACCTGAAGTTCATCGAGGACCTGTACCTCGGGGGGGCCAGGCTCGACCCGGGGACGATGAGCCGTCCGGACTCGCGTCCCACGGTCCGCGAGGAGGTGCAGATCCTCGGCGATCTCCGCGACGCGTTCGACTTCAAGCAGGATCCGCTGCCGCCACTGATCCTGGATCCCACGCCCGAGCCGGGACCCGCGTCGATCCCGGGCACGTAGGCTTGTCGGCGTGAGGGTCCGAGCGCTCGTGGCGGCGGTCGCGCTGTCGGTCCTCGCCGCCGCCTGCATCGAGCCGAACGCGACCGGGGCGCCCACGCCCGCGGCCCCGTCCCCATCGTTCACCGAGACCTCGGCCCCGGTGCCGGCTGGGAACCTCACGAAGCTCGAGCAGGCCCGCCTGCACATCGAGCACCTGATCTTCATCGTGCAGGAGAACCGCTCGTTCGATCACTACTTCGGCACGTACCCGGGCGCGAAGGGGATCCCGATGACGGCGGACGGCAGGCCGAAGCCGTGCATCCCGGACCCGGTCCTCGGTCGCTGCGTCCGTCCGTACCACTCGAGGAACCAGTGGCAGAAGGGCGGGCCGCACGCGCAGCGCCACTCGGTCATGGACGTGAACGGCGGTCGGATGGACGGGTTCGTGCGGGCGGCCATCGAGGTCGGGCGGCCGTGCGCTCGGGCGGAGGAACGCGACGACCCGCGGTGCGCTCGGTTCCTCGGGCCGAAGGGGCAGCCGGACGTGCTGAGCTACCACACGCGCAAGGAGATCCCGAACTACTGGACGTACGCGGACCGCTTCGTCCTGCAGGACCGCATGTTCGCGCCGGCCGACTCCTGGACCCTGCCCGCGCACCTGTTCCTGGTCTCGGCGTGGGCGGCCAGGTGCCGGAGCCCGCGCGACCCGATGTCCTGCACCTCGAACCTTGAGCTCGCCGAGGAGGCGCAGATCCAGAAGGACCGGCAGGACCGTCCGATCTGGGCGTGGACCGACATCACGTACCTGCTGCACGAGAACGACGTCTCGTGGAGCTACTACGTCGGCGACGACACGTGCCTGTTCGAGCCGTGCGAGAGCGGCAAGTCGGACCGGCGCACGGTGACGCAGCAGAACCCGCTGCCGTGGTTCACGACCGTCCGCCAGAACGGGCAGATCGAGAACATCCGTGGCCACGCCGAGTACTACGCCGCCGCGGCCGACGGCACGCTGCCCTCGGTGTCGTGGGTCGTGCCTTACGGCGGCGCCGGCGAGCATCCCGGGAGCGACGAGCCGATATGGAAGGGCATGCGACACGTGACGAGGATCGTGAACGCCGCGATGGAGGGACCGGACTGGGGGTCGACGGCGATCTTCCTCACGTGGGACGACTGGGGTGGCTTCTACGACCACCTCGACCCGCCGCGCGTGGACATGAACGGCTACGGGATCCGGGTGCCCGGCCTCATGATCAGCCCGTGGGCGAAGGCCGGCACGATCGACAGCCAGGTGCTCACGTTCGACGCCTACCTGAAGCTCGTCGAGGACCTGTTCCTGTCCTCGGAGCGACTCGACCCCAGGACGCTGAGCCGCCCGGACTCGCGACCGACCGTGCGCGAGGAGGTCCGGATCCTGGGCAATCTCCTGCGCGAGTTCGATTTCACGCAGGACCCGCTGGAGCCGCTCGTGCTCGATCCGGCACCGTTGACGTGACGGTCGTCACTCCGACCTGGCGTGCTCGAGGAACCGGGCAGGGATCAGCTCCCGGATCTCCTCGTCCGCGATGAGCCCGAACGCGCGCCCCGCTCGCAGATAGGCGTCGGCCGCGCCCTTCATCATCCCCTCGGCGTACTCGCCGCGGTCCAGTTCCTCGGCGTGCGCGACGAGCTCGCCGATCTGCTCGAGCAGCCACCGACGCTGGCGGCCGCGACCGCGCAGCCCGGCCGGCTGCCAGCTGACGAGCTCGAACCCATGCTGGTGGAGGACGGCGAGGAGCTCCTCGTCCGAGACCCGTCGCGGGTCGAACGTGACGTAGAAGTTGCCGCCCTTCGGGTCGATGCAGACGCGGCGGATCCCGGGCAGGCCCTCGAGCATCCGCATCGCGGCGCGACAGTCGCCCTGGTCGCTGCGCGTGACCAGCTGGCGCTCGACATACCTCGGCGCGTTCGTCTGGGTCATGGTCGCCCCCTCATCCCTCGGGCACCGGTCGGGGGGTGCCTCCGACCCCAACGCTAGGGGGTGGCGGGGAGCGTGCCGAGGGGCCATCAGCCCTGCCGGGGCAGGGCCGACGGCGTGGCGCTGGCCCGCCTAGATTCGAACTAGGACTAACTGATCCAGAGTCAGTCGGGCTACCATTACCCCACGGGCCAAACGTGACCCGGCCACGGCGGGCCGGGTATCCGATGCTATCAGGCCTCCCGTTCCCTCACCGCCGTGCGACCGGCCCTTCGAGCGTCGGATGGGAGCCTTGGGACCGTTCGGCCCATGGGCCCGTATCCACTGCGCCGAAAGGCATTGACCGCCCCCCCGGCCCGTGAGTAGCGTGGGCCACGGCAGAGGGGGAGCGATGAACAAGAACGGGCTCGTCGCCGAGATCGCGAAACGGACCGGCGTCAGCAAGGCGGAGATCGGTCGCACGATCGACGCCGCGATGGACGTCATCCGGGAGACGGTCGCGAAGGGCGAACGGGTGTCTCTGGTCGGATTCGGGACCTTCGAGCGCAAGCGCCGGAACAAGCGGATCGCCCGGAACCCACGGAAGCCGGAGACGCCGATCGTCGTCCCCGCCCGCGACCTGCCGTGGTTCCTCGCGGGGAAGGAGTTCAAGGAGATGGTGGCGGCCAGGCGCCGCCGCGTGGCGGCCAAGCCGACCCGCGCCCGCTGACCGACGCTAGAGGGTGACGATCCGGAGGGTGCGGGCCATCTTGCGCCCACCCTCCTCGACGAGGTCGAACTTCACACGCTGGCCGAGCCGGAGGTAGCGGAGGCCCGAGCCCTCCATCGACGTCGGGTCGATGGAGACCTCCGTCCGGTCCTCCATCAGCACCGACCCCGTCCGGGCCTCGATGTCGAAGTCCTTGACCGTCCCCTGCGGCATCCGTTCCCTCCTCGACCCGCGGCGCCGAACAGCTTACCCGTGCGCGGCCAGCCGGCCGCCCAGGTTCATCCCGAGGCACACGTCGCGGGTGCGCCCGCGTCGGCCGTCCTCGAGCAGCGCGAGGATATCGGCGGGCTCGTCCAGGTCGAACGCCAGCTCGGGGCGGTCGACCACGGCGACGGGAAGGGCCTTCGCCTCGGCCAGGACCAGGTGCTTGCGGAATGACTCGGCGCCGAAGCGGGCCGCGATCGCGCGCGGCGGACGGCGGAGCAGCAGGCTCGTCCCCTCGCGGGCCGAGCGCGCTACGACGACGGGGCCGAGCGTGCGGAACGCCGCCGTGAGTGCCTCGGTGGTGAGCAGCGGGAGGTCGCCCGGCAGCACCGCGAGCACCTGGGCGTGCTCGGCGATCGCGATGGTCTCGGCCTGGCGGATCGCGGCCGAGAGCCCGGGCCGGTCCTCGACCAGGGTCCGCACCCCGCGACGGGCCGAGACCTCGAGCACCACCTCGTCGGGCGAGACGACCCACGTCTCCCAGCCCACGAGCCGGAGCGTCACGTCCAGCACGTCCTCGAGCATCGCGAGGGTCAGCGCGCCGCGCTCCAACGGGGACAGGACGCCCGACAGCCGGGACTTCGACCGGCCGAGCGACTTCACGGGGATCACGACGACGCGCACCCGCCCAGGCTACCCGCTGCCGGGGGCCGCGCCCGACGCGGTAGCATCGCCGCGCCCGAGTCGCCGAGCGCGGAGGAGGCGTCCGCTGGAGCCCTGGTACCACGCCTGCAAGGTCGTGCTCCTGCCGCCGTTCAAGCTGTGGTTCAACTGGCGGTTCGACGGGCTCGAGCGGATCCCGTCCGAGGGCCCGGCGATCGTCGTCGGCAACCACCTGTCGTACCTGGACCCCTTCGCGCACGCCTACTTCGTGATCCGCGCGGGGCGACGGCCGCGTTTCCTCGCGAAGGCCGAGCTGTTCGAGAACCCGTTCCTGCGGATGGTGCTCGGCGGGGCGGGGCAGATCCCGGTGCGCCGCGGCACCGGCGACCAGGCGCCGCTCGAGGCCGCGACCCACGCCCTCGAGCGCGGCCAGGTCGTGTTCGTGTACCCGGAGGGGACGAGCGAGACGCCGAACCCGGACCTGTCGCCCGGTCGAGGCAAGACGGGCGCGGTACGCCTGGCGCTCGCGACCGGGGCGCCCGTGGTCCCGGTGGCCACGTGGGGGGGTCAGTACGTCTGGCGGCGCTCGGGACGGCGCCGGATCGAGTTCGGCCGGCCGATCTGGCTGCGTGCCGGCGAACCCGTCGTCGTCCGCGGCGCCGCAACGGCCACGGAGGTCCGCCGGCTCACCGACGACGTGATGGCCCGGCTCACGGTGCTCGTCGACGAGCTCAGCGCCGAGTACCCGCAGCGGTGGAGCCGAGGGTAGGGTGAGCCGATGAGCGAGGAGCGGCGGCGGGGGTTCTCGACGCGGGCCGTCCACGGCGCCCGGATGCCGCCGATCGACCAGGACACGACGAGCGTCCCGATCTTCCAGACCTCGACGTTCCGGTTCGAGACCTCTGAGCGCTACGCCGAGACGATCGGCTTCCGGCGGCCCGGGTACACGTACACGCGCGGGTACGGCAACCCCACGCTCGCGGCGTTCGAGGGTCTCATGGCCGAGCTCGAGCACACGGACGCGGCGTTCTCCTTCGCCTCCGGCATGGCCGCGATCCACACCGCGATCACGTCGCTCGCGAGCAGCGGGGACCGGATCGTCTCGAGCTCGGAGCTCTACGGCGGCACGTACTCGCTGATGTCGACCGTCCTGCCGCGCTACGGGATCGAGACGACGTTCGTCGACCCGCACGACCTCCAGGCCGTCGCCGATGCCCTGTCCGGCGCCGCCCTCTTCTACGTCGAGGCGATCGCGAACCCGAACGTGACCGTCGCCGACCTCCCGGCGCTCGCGGAGCGGTGCCGGCGGGCGGGCGTCCCCTCGGTCGTCGACAACACCTTCGCCTCGCCGTACCTGTGCAACCCGGTCGAGCTCGGGTTCGACCTCGTCCTGCACTCGGCGACGAAGTACGTCGGCGGGCACAACGACCTGATCGGGGGGGTCGTGTGCGGCTCGCGACAGCTCGTGGACCGCCTCCGCGACACGGTCATCGAGACCGGCGGGACGATGGCGCCGCTCGAGGCGTGGCTCTGCATGCGCGGCCTCGCCACGCTCGCGCTGCGGATGGAGCGTCACTGCGCGAACGCCCAGACCCTCGCCGAGCACCTCGAGGCCCACCCGAAGGTGGAGCGCGTCCACTACCCGGGGCTCGCCTCGCACCCCCAGCGCGAGGTGGCGACCCGGCTGCTCCGCGGCGGGTTCGGCGGCATGATGGCGTTCGACGTCGCCGGGGGCGTCGAGGGCGGGATGCGGTTCTGCGACGGCCTGGAGCTCGCGTGGGTCGCGGCCAGCCTGGGCGGCACGCAGACGCTCGTCGGGCACGCGGCGTCGACCACCCATCGCCAGATGGATCCCGAGGCGCGGCGAGCCGCCGGCATCGGGGACGGGCTGGTCCGGGTCTCGGTCGGGATCGAGGACGTCGACGACCTGATCGAGGACTTCGACCGGGCGCTGGAGCGCGTGTGAGCCGGTTGCGCGTGGTGATCCTGTTCGGCGGCCGCTCGGCCGAGCACGAGATCTCGTGCCTCTCGGCGCGGTCGGTGATGGACGCGCTCGACCCCGATCGATACGACGTCGTGCCGATCGGCGTCACGAAGGCGGGCCGTTGGGAGCTGATGCCCGGCGGTCCGCCGGCGCTGCCGGCCGGCCACGACGCCCCGCTGCCGGAGGTCTCGCCGGAGACCGGCCCCGAGGTCGCGCTGGACCAGGATCCCGGCGCGCGGGCGCTGGTCGGGGAGGGCGGCTCGCGCACGCGGATCGACGTCGTGTTACCCGTGATGCACGGGCCGTTCGGGGAGGACGGGTCGATCCAGGGCTTCCTCGAGATGGCCGGCGTTCCGTACGTGGGCGCCGGCGTGCTGGGCTCGGCGGTCGGGATGGACAAGGCGGTCCAGAAGGTGCTGTTCGCGGCGGCCGGCATCCCGGTCGTCGAGCACGAGGTGGTCCTCGAGCGCGAGTGGCTCGACGACCCCGAGGGCGTGGAAGCGCGCGCCGAGCACCTGGGCTACCCGCGGTTCGCGAAGCCTGCGGCGCTCGGCTCCTCGGTCGGGATCACGAAGGTGCACGGCCCGGAGGAGCTCCGCCCGGCGGTCGACGAGGCGTTCCGGTTCGGGCGCAAGGCGGTGCTCGAGCGGGCCGTCGAGGGCGCGCGCGAGATCGAGTGCGCGGTCCTCGGCAACGACGACCCCGTCGCGTCCGTCGCGGGCGAGATCGTCCCGAAGGGGCACGAGTTCTACTCGTACGAGGCGAAGTACCTGGACGAGCACGGCAGCGAGCTGCTGATCCCCGCGCCGATCCCGCCGGAGGCGATGGAGGAGGTCCAGCGCCTGGCCGTGGCGGCGTTCCGCGCGATCGACTGCGCGGGGATGGCGCGGGTCGACTCCTTCCTCACGCCCGACGGCCGGATCCTCGTGAACGAGGTGAACACGATCCCCGGGTTCACCAGCATCTCGATGTACCCCAAGCTATGGGAGGCGTCGGGCCTGTCCTACCCCGAGCTGGTCGACCGCCTGATCGAGCTCGCGATC
>DAIUEM010000043.1:0-11449 GCA_036845105.1 Actinomycetota bacterium
CAGCGTTCAGGTTCGCGCCCGCCTGGCCGAGCGTGAGGTGATCGCTCCCGTCGCGGCCCGAGATGCGGAGGTCGCCCCCGCCAGGCAGGTCCACCGCGAACTCGATCTCGTCGTCGCCCTCCGTCTCGGAGGTCGCGCCGGGTGCGAACGGCCCGCCCGAGAGGTCGATCGTGAGGTCGTCCGGATCGGCCGCCGAGCCGTCGACCACGACCGTGTCCGTGTTGTCGACCGTCGCGGTGTCGCACGCGGCGCCGTCGAGCGCGATCGCCGTGCCCCGTCGGGACAGGACGGCGACGGCGCCGTTCGTGAGCGTCACCGTGACGGTGTTGGTCCCCCCGTTGAAGCTGCACGTCGCGACCGCGGATGCGACCGGACCGGTGAGGCCGAGCGCGAGGAGCGCGAGGCCGAGCGCCGCGGCCGCGGCCCTCGGTACGGAAGCACGGGCCCGCATGAGGCGACCATACACGTCGCGAGGGGCCCGGAACAGCATGCGGGCGTGCGTCGCAACCGGCCCCCGGCACCCGTCTCCCACGCACGCATCGGCGGGTGCGTGCGTGCCTTGCCCCGAACTGCACCGTTGCGGTAGCATTTGCAACTGCAATGATCCGGACGCGGTGCCGCGGGCTCGTGGGAGCGATGATCCCCTGCCGATGCTGCTGTCCGACGGTGCCCGGCGGCGGCCGATAACGCCCGCCCGGCACCCACCTCACCCGACATCCGTGCTCCTCGCATCCACGTTCCGGAGGTTCCTCGTGACCGACGTCTCCGCCGATCTCATCGTCACCACCGTCGACGCCCGGGGTCAGTCGTGCCCCGGACCGCTCGTCGCGCTCGCGCGCGTGCTCAAGGACGCCGAGCCAGGTGACCTGCTCGAGCTGCTCGCCACCGATCCGGGCTCCAGGTCGGACGTGCCCTCGTGGGCCACGCTGACCGGCAACGAGCTCGTCGAGGCGCGCGAGCACCAGGGCGAGTTCCGGTACGTCGTCCGCAAGGCCTGAGGAGGATCACCGTGAGCCTGACCGAGACCGACGCCGACACGACGCTCCAGCTGGCCGACCTGCTCGCGCGTGTCCAGGCGCTCGAGGTGTCCGACGCCGCGCAGATCCAGAAGAAGAACAAGCTCACGATCATCGCGTGGGGCGGCGACCTGGACCGCATCTGGCCGACGACGATCCTGGCCAGCACCGCGGCGGCGAGCGGCATGGACGCGAGCGTCTTCTTCACCTTCTGGGGCCTGTTCGCGATCGTGAAGCCGGACGTGCGCATCACGGGTGAGAGCTGGATGCAGAAGATGATGTCGGTCGTGAACCCGGGCTCGGCACAGCGCGCGAAGCTCTCGCGGTACCACCTCGGCGGCGCGGGTCCCGCGATGTTCAAGCGGTTCGCGGACCAGCGGCAGGTCGCGAAGCCCGAGGAGCTCATGGCGCTGTCGATGGACCTCGGCGTCCGTCTGATCCCGTGCCAGATGACGATGGACCTGCTCGGCCTGAAGCGCGAGGACCTGATCGACGGGCTCGAGGAGCCGATCGGGGCGGCGACGGCGATCCTCGAGATGCGAGAGGCTGCCGTCTCCCTGTTCATCTGATGGGACGCTGGGACGCGCGTCCAGTCCCGTGGACGTTGGCGGGGGCGCCGCGCGAGCTCCCGGTCCGCGTGACGCCCCCGGTGGCGCCCGGCTCGAGTCGGAGCGCGAACGTCGTGAGCATCGTGCGCCGGCGCCTCTCCGGCCTCCAGGGTCGTCTGCCCCCGCGAGGCCTGGGACCACCCTCACTCCTCGGGCGAAGATCGCCAGACCCCGCATGCGTGCGACCTCCCCGACCCGCTCCTTGTCCTCCGTCAGGGCATCGCTCGCCACGACCCCCGCGATCACCAGTCGAGCCTGTCGCCGGAGCGCCGCCAGCCCGTTCCGGTTCTTGGAGCGCTCGAGCTCCGCGACGAGGTCGCCGATCACCTCGAGCAGCGCGATGCACACGGACGGCTGCCGCGCGCCGGCGACGCGGATCTGATCGAAGGCCACGTTCACGAAGTCGTCGTGCGTCGGGTCCTGGGGCCGCTCCACCCGGCGGCCGTGCGACCCCTCGATGACGGCGGGCGGGAGGTCGCAGGACAGCAGTCCTCGCAGCAAGCTCCCGATGTGGACCATGGACTCCTGTGCGGTGGTGGGGTCGTTGATCCCCGGTAACAGCGCGCGCGGGGCGATGTCGACGAGTCAGCGGTTCGCGAGCGAGAAGTGCATGTAGTCCTTGCCGCTGCTCCAGTCGCCGCCCCACTCCCAGCCGATCGCGGCGAACGCGCGGACCACGACATCGCCCTGGTGGATCATCCCCGGCAGGTCCTGGGAGCGATCCACGTACGGGCGCGCGAACCGGTTCCGGACGAAGCCGTCCTCGCGCACGTACGGGTTCTGGAGGGAGTTGATGTCGACGGCGAGCCCGTACGAGTGCTGCGAGAAGGTGTCGCCCGGCCCGTCCGGGGTCACGACCGGCCGGCAGTTGAACGAGGCGGTGACGCTGCCGCGCGAGTCCGGGTCGGCGTTCGGGCGGAACCGCTTCGCGAGGAGGACGCGACGGATCGGGAACCTCGCCTGGAACAGCTCCCGGAACACGCCGAGCACGTCCTCGGCGACCGCGGCGTTCACGACCATCGGGCCGCGTTCCACCTCGCCGTCGAACCCCCAGTAGTTGAACCGCAGCAGGGCGAGGTCCCCGAGCGGCACCGGGCAGCCTGGCTCCCACGTCTCGCCCCGCATCTCGTACTGCAGCGAGGGAGGCAGGGGGTCGATCACCCGGCCGGCGAAGCGCGTCCGCTGGGCGGCGAACGGATCGTCCCCCTCCGGGCCCTCGGGGGGCGGGGTCGGGGGAACCGAGACCTCGGGCGGGCTCGGGCTCGTGGTCGCAGGATCGACCGATCGTCTCGGGGGTGGGTCGGCGGCGGACGTGCACGCGGCGACGAGCAAAGCGAGCGCGAGGACGGCGCTCGCAGCTCGCGTCACGGCAGGTACTGCACCTCGATCTCGACGACCGTCCCGTCCCGGACCGTGACCCAGTAGGGCGCCCGCCGGCCCTGGTAGAGGGCGTCCCATGGATGGTGCCGGGTCCCGAATGCGTCGACGAAGGGCTGGATCTCGCCCTCGACCAGGTTGCAGCAGTCCGCCCAGTCGATCACCCATACCTCGACGCCGGGGTCCACGTCGAGCGTCCGGAGGCGTGGGTTGTCGTTCACGATGTAGTAGTCGTTCGGGACCGGCACCTCGTCCCCGTGCTCGGCGGCGGCATCGTTCGCCTCCTCGCCCGTGAGGAAGTACGCCAGATCGAACCGCATCGTCTGGGCCTCGACGTCGATCGAGCGGATGTATCCGAAGTGCCGGCCGTCCTCGAGCGCGGCCGCAGGGGTCGGGCTCCCGGTCTCGGAGGGCTCGGGGGCCTCGGTCTCGCTCGCGGTCGGCTCCGGCGTGGCCGAGGCCGTCACGCCGCCGGACCCGGTGGGGGACCCCGGGGTCGTTCCGTCCTCCCCGCAGGCCGCGGCGAGGATCGCGAGGACGATGAGGAGCGCGACGGCTGGTCTGCGGACGGGCATCGCTTCGGGCAGCGTACCGCCCGGGCCGATCAGGAGCCACTTCCCACAGAAAGTTCGTGACGCTAATTAGCGTTGCGAAGTATCATCGGGGACATGACCACCGCGACGATCGACACGACCGAGCTCGCCTCGCAGCTGCGCCTGGGCGTGACGCGCCTGGCGCGCAAGCTCCGTCAGGAGGCCGAGCCCGGCATCAGCCCCTCGCAGCTGGTTGCGCTCTCGACGATCGAACGCGCCGGCCCCATGACGATGAGCGAGCTGTGCGCTGCCGAGCAGGTCCAGCCGCCGAGCATGACCCGGACCGTCGCCGGCCTCGTGGAGGCGGGCCTCGTGACGCGCGAGGTCGACCCGACCGACCGACGCGTCGCCTGGCTGCAGGTCACGCCGGACGGGGTCAAGCTCCTGCACCGCAGCCGTCGGCGCAAGGAGGAGTACCTCTCGCGGGAGCTCCGCCGCCTGGAGCCTCGCGAGCTCGCCACCCTCGACCGTGCCGCCGAGATCCTCACGCGGCTCGTCGGAGGTGGGCGGTGACGAACGTGGGTCTTGCGGTGCACCGCACCTTCCACGCGGTGCACCACTCGCGCAACTTCCGCCTGTTCTTCGCCGGCCAGGCCGTCTCGGTCACCGGCACGTGGGTGCAGTACGTGGCCTCGTCGTGGCTCGTGCTACAGCTGACGGGCAGCGGGGTCGCGCTCGGCGTGGTGACGGCGCTCAGCTTCGCGCCGATCCTGCTGTTCGGCGCCTGGGCGGGGGTCCTGGCGGACCGGCACGACAAGCGCCGGATCCTGCTGTGGAGCCAGACGGCCTTCGCGGTGCTGGCCCTCGCGCTCTGGGCCCTCGTGGCCTCCGACGTGGTCGAGCTGTGGATGGTCTACGCGCTCTCGTTCCTCCAGGGGGTCGTGACGGCCGTGGACAACCCCGCGCGTCACAGCTTCTTCGCCGAGATGGTGGACGCCGAGCACCTCACGAACGCCGTGAGCCTGAACAGCGCCGTGATGACCGGGACCCGGATCGTCGGGCCGGCGGTGGCCGGACTGCTCATCGCGGGGGCCGGCCTGGAGGTCTGCTTCCTCGTGAACGGGGTCTCGTTCCTGGCCGTGATCGCCAGCCTCCTGGCGATGCGGCAGGAGGACCTGCACCGGATCCGGGCGCCCCGCGGCCCCGGCGCGTTGCGGGAGGGGATGCGCTACGTCTGGGCGACCCCGGAGCTGCGGACGCCGCTGATCGTCAGCGCCGTCATCTTCACGTTCTCGTTCAACGTTTCCGTGCTCATGCCGCTCATGGCCGAGGACGTGTTCCTCGGCGATGCCGGGACGCTCGGAGCCCTGCTGTCGTTCATGGGGATCGGGTCGCTCGTCGGGGCGCTCGCGATGGCTCGCGGCGCGAGGCCGAACCCGGCGCGGCTGATGACCGCCGCCGCGGGGCTTGGCCTCGTGAGCGTGGTCGCGGCCGTGATGCCGAACCTCGGCGCCGAGCTGGCCGTCCAGGTGGTCCTCGGCCTCGTGAGCATCGTCTTCATGATCACCGCGAACACGACGCTGCAGCTGACCTCGCGCCCCGAGATGCGGGGACGGGTCATGGCCCTGTACTCGGTCGTGTTCCTCGGCGGCACGCCCGTGGGTGCGCCGCTCGCGGGCTGGACGGCGGAGTGGTTCGGGCCGCGATGGGCGTTCGCGGTCGGGGGGCTCGTCGCGCTCGCCGTCGGGATCGCGGGGCTCCGGACGCTCCGCCGGAGTCCGGCGATCGAGGTCGAGGAGGATCTCGAGGTCCAGGCCGCCTAGGAAAGCTCCCGGTCCAGCCGCCAGTCGCCGTCCGGCTCCGGCCGCGAGACCTGCAGGACCGTGCCGTCCTCGAGGATCAGCCGGAAGCACCGCCGCCGCTGCCCGTCGACGCCCTCCTCGAGCCACTCGCGCTGCACCTCGACGCCCTCCTCGACGCCACCCCAGACCAGCGCTCGGGGGACCTCCTCGGCCCGCGCGCCCTCGTAGAAGCGCAGGGTGATCTCGGGGGCGCGGGCGAGCCACCTGGGCAGGACCGGGCTGTACAGGAGGAAGGCGACGCCGATGAGGGCGACGGTCAACTCCTCGCCGAGCGCGGGCACGAGCGGGATCACGACGAACGCCGCGATCACGCGCGAGACGTTGTAGGCGACGTCGTAGACGGAGAACACGCGGCCGCGGTACCCGTCCGGCACCGCCTCCTGGACCAGAGTGTCCACCGGTACCTTCTTCCAGGCGAACGTCAGCCCGACGAAGAAGCTCGCGACCAGCACGCTCCACCCCGTGACGTAGGTGGAGACCGCGACGAGGACTACCCCGCCGGCGAGGAACGCCTGGGACACGATCCGCTCTTTCGGCCAGCGTTCCTCGAGCTTGCCGACGGTGAGGATCCCGAGCAGTACGCCCACGCCGCCCGCCCCGATCAGGTTCGAGAACGACCCGACCCCCCCTTGGAACCAGTCGCGGAAGAAGTAGAGCGAGAGCACGAGGACGATGCCCTGCCCGAACTGGTCCAGCGTGATCGAGGTGATCGGGCCGAGCGCTCTCGGCGTTCGGACCAGCCGGCGGGCGCCGTCGGCGAACTCGCGCACGATGCGCTGGAGCTCGTCGCGCATGGGGGCCTCCGGCAGCGTGTGGGGGACGAGGGGCGTTGTGATCCGTCGCGCGATGCCCGAGGCGATCAGCCACATCGCCCCCGCGACGATCACGACCGGCGCGTTACGCCCAGCCAGCTCGACCACCCACCCCCCGACGAACACGCCCGCGAGGAGCGAGACCGTGCCGCCGACGATCGACATCGAGTTCGCCATCAGGAGGTCTTCGGTCGGCACGAGGCGCGGCACGACGGCGACCGCCGTCGCGAGGTAGAAGCGGTTCACGGACAGGACCCACAGGACGCCCGCGTAGAAGAGCACCGCCTGGTCCGTCGGGTGGAGGAGCGCGAGCAGCGCGGGGGCCGCCCGCAGCCACGGCGCGACGACGAGGATGCGGCGGCGCGACCACCGGTCGATGAAGACGCCGGTGAAGGGGCCGAGCAGCGAGAACGGCAGCGAGATCACGGCGGTGGCGACCGCGAAGCCGGCGATCGTGCTCTGCTGATCCGGGTTGAACACCACGGAGGCCACGAGCGCCGCCTGGAACAGCCCGTCCGCCGACTGCGAGACGAGTCGGATCGCGAACAGGCGCCGGAAGTCCCGGCTCCGCAGGGCGTCGCGGGCGCGCTCGAGCGTCCCCTTCACGGTGCGATGGTAGGCGCCCGGAGGTGCGTCCGGACGCTCCTCAGGCGGCGGGGATCGCGGCGACCAGGTCGACCTCGATCAGCGCCCCGGGGAGGAACAGGGCGGTCACCTGCACGGACGTGCTCGCCGGCGGCTCGGACGGGATGTGCCGGGCCCGCACCTCCCGCATGCCGGCGAGGTCGTCCAGCGTCGTGACGTAGGTCGTGATCTTCACCACGTCGGCGAAGGTCGCCCCGTTGGCCTCGAGCACCCGGGCCAGGTTCTCGAAGACCTGCTCCGTCTGTGCGCGCAGGTCGCCCTCGCCGACGAGCTTCCCGTCGGGCCCCTGGGCGACCTGTCCCGAGACGTAGATCCAGATCGCGTCGCCCGATCCCACGCGCACCGCGTGCGAGTAGCTCCCGATCGGAGGGGCGACGGTATCGGGGTTCAGGCGAGACGTGCGCATGCGCGCTCCTTCCTCCTCGACCGCTGCCGCTCCTACCCGATCAGGCGCCGGAGGCGGAACCGGTGAGCCCAGCGGCCTCCAGGTCCCACAGCAGCGTCGCGAGCTCGTCCAGCGTCGCGACCTGGTCGAGCGCCTCGGGGTAGCGTTCGGCGAGCGGTCTGATCATGTCCAGGTCGTGCGCGAGCGTCAGGGCGAGCATCCGCTTCGGCCACTGCCGCCCGAGGTCCTGCCAGCCGTACGCGTCGAGGAACCGTCGGAGCAGACCCTTGTCGGCGCCGAACGTCCTGGTGTGGACGGCCACCAGGTCGTAGTGCGGGTCGCCCTCGTACGCGTCGTTGAAGTCGACGATGCCCGTCGGCTCGAGGGCGCCGGCCTCCCCGTCGACGAACACGTTGCCCGCGTGGAGGTCGCCGTGGATGAACACCGGCGTCTCGCGCTCGGGGTCGATGAGCTTGCGGGCGTCCCACACGTAGTCCCGGACCCCCTCCTGCAGGCGTGCGGGGAGCGAGCCCCACTGCTCGTGGTCGCGGTGGCACCGTTGCTCCCGCACCTGGATCATGTCGACGTAGATCTCCTGCGAGATGCGCTCGCCGTCCTTCGTCGGGACGCCGTGGAGGCGCTTCAGGGTCGAGCCGAGCCAGTCGGCGACGCGCTCGAGATCCTCGCGGGTCGCGGTCCCGTCCAGGTCGCGGAGCGAGCGCCCGTGCATCGCCGTCATCGCGAGGAACGGCCAGCGCCAGCCGTCGTCGTACAGGGCGCCCTCGGCCAGGAGCTCGGGGATCGGCAGCTCGGCGCGGGACAGGAGCGTGTAGGCCTCGCGCTCGGTCTGGAAGCAGTCCTCTCCGAACCAGTCCTCGTAGTGGAGCTTGACGAGGTACGCGTCGTTCACGAGGGCCGCGACGTGGGTCGTGGGGAAGCGGATCCGCACCTCCCCCTCGTCGGGCAGCCCCGAGAGCCGGAGCGCGGCCTTCGCGTACGGCTCCCAGAACACCGGGTCCGTGAGGGACCTCTCGTACTCCTCGTCGTTCGAGAAGGTCGGTGGCGGCGGGACGCTCATACCGACGGGAATGGTCCCAGAAACGGAAGGGCCGGGGCAGCGCCCCGGCCCACCGCGCCTCACGTGCGCCTACGCGCGCTGGATGTCGAAGAACGCCGTCCAGTCGGCCGCCTTGCTGGCGCCGTTGCCCAGGATGAACTCCTCCACCATCTCGTGGGCGGCCTCGTCGCTGAACTGCACGGGCGGCGACTTCATGAAGTAGGCGCTCGGCCCGATGAGCGGACCGGCCTGGCCCCGATCGCGCGCGAGCTTCGCGCAGCGGATCGCGTCGATCACGATGCCCGCCGAGTTCGGGCTGTCCCACACCTCGAGCTTCATCTCGATGCTCAGCGGGACGTCGCCGAACGCCCGGCCCTCCAGGCGGATCTGCGCCCACTTGCGGTCGTCCAGCCACGGTACGTGGTCGGACGGCCCGATGTGGATGTCGTGCTTGTCGAGCTCCTTGCGCATCTGGCTCTGCACCGACTGCGTCTTCGAGATCTTCTTCGAGACGAGGCGCTCGCGCTCGAGCATGTTCATGAAGTCCATGTTGCCGCCGAAGTTCAGCTGGTACGTCCGGTCGAGCTTCACCCCCCGGTCCTCGAACAGCTTCGTGAGCACCCGGTGGGTGATCGTCGCCCCGACCTGGCTCTTGATGTCGTCGCCGACGATCGGCAGGCCGGCGTCCACGAACCTGCGGGCCCATGTCTGGTCGCTCGCGATGAACACCGGCAGGCAGTTCACGAACGCGACACCGGCGTCGAGCGCCGCCTGCGCGTAGTGCTTCGCCGCCTGCTCCGAGCCGACCGGCAGGTAGCACACCACCACGTCGGCCTCGGCCTCGCGGAGCGCCTGCGCGACGTCGACCTCGGGGCGGTCGGACTCGTCGATCACCTCGCGGTAGTACTTGCCGAGCCCGTCGAGGGTCGGACCCCGCTGCACCGACACGCCGGTCGGCGGCACGTCCGAGAAGCGGATCGTGTTGTTCGGCTCGGTGAAGATGGCCTCGGCGATGTCCTTGCCGACCTTCTTCGCGTCGACGTCGAACGCGGCGACGAGCTCCACGTCGCGGATGTGGTAGCCGCCGAGGTCCACGTGCATGAGACCCGGGACCGCGTCCTGCGGGTCGGCGTCCTCGTAGTACTCCAGACCCTGCACGAGCGACGACGCGCAGTTGCCCACGCCGACGATCGCGAGACGGACCTTGCTCATGTGGTGCGCTCCTTTCTGCGAAGCGCGCGTCCCTCGCGGCGCTTCGAAGCCATGGTCGAGGTGGTGGGGCTCTGCCGGCGCTCGGCCGCGATCAGGCCGTCGAGCCAGGCGATGTCCTGCTCCGTGCTCTCGCGGCCGTGCTGCATGAGCGACAGCGTGTACGTGTCGAACCGCTCACGGGTCGTCGCGAGCGAGGCCTGGATCGTGGAGAGCCGGTCCTCCAGATAGGTGCGCCGGCGTTCGAGGAGCCTGATCCGGGCGTCGGGAGCGAGGTACCTGAAGAAGGCGAGTCGGACGCGGAAGCGGTTGTCCTCGGTCGAGGTTTCGTGCCCACCCTCCTCGAGCAGCTCGAGGAACAGGGCCTCGCCCTTCTCGGTGATCCGGTACACGTTCTTGCGGCGGCCGACGGTGACCTCGTCGAAGACCTGCTCGACCGCGCCCTGACGCTCGAGGCGCTTCAGCGACGGGTACAGGGATCCGTACGAGACCCGCCAGAAGCCGCCGAGCGTGTCGGTGAGCCGCTTCGAGAGCTGGTAGCCGTGCATCGACCGCTCCTTGAGCAGGCCGAGGATCGCGAGTTCCAGCATCGTTCGGTGCGTTCCTTCCCCTCGGTGTTGCGTTCCGATATATCGAGTGTATATATCGCTCCGATATATCTACCGCCGAGGGACGTCAGCTGTCAAACGGCACCCCGACACCTGCCGAGGGTCATACGTCGCCGGCCGCTAGCGTCGGTACTCGGCGACGTACCCCGGGACCGGAGGGGCGTCGCGCAGGTCCGGCGCCGGCACCGGGTCGCCCGGGACCACGCGGAGCGGGAGCACACCGGCCCAGACCGGCAGATCGAGATCCTCCTCGTCGTCTTTCGGCGGGCCCGTGCGGACCTTCGCCGAGACCTCGTCGAGCGCGATCGCGACGATCGTCGTCTGGTCCAGCTCGCGCTGGTTCGGCATGCGGGCCTCCGCCGCCCGGCCGTGCGCGACGTGGTCGACGAGCGCGCGCTGGGCGAGGTCCTTCTCCTGCGGGTCGGCGACCTCCCGGGGATGGCCGTACACCACGACCGAGCGATAGTTCATCGAGTGGTGGAACGCGCTCCTGGCGAGGACGAGACCGTCGAGCAGCGTGATCTCGACGCAGACCTCGCGACCCTCCTTCACCCTCCGGAGCGTGCGGCTCGCGGTCGAGCCGTGCACGTACAGCGTGTCGCCGACCCGCGCGTGGATCGTCGGGATCATCCTCGGATGGCCTTCGTCGGTGACCCAGGCGAGGTGGCAGATCAGCGCCTCGTCGACGATCGCGTCGATCGTCGCGCGGTCGTACGCGCCGCGCTCGGGCAGGCGGCGGACGCGCGTGCGCTCGCTCGGTGGGGTCCCGCGCTCGGTCATGGCCCCACATCCTAGCCGCGAGCGTCTGCGGCGCTGCCGGTTCGGAGCTCTCAGGCCGGCGCGCCCTCGAGCAGCCGGTCGAGCGCCTCGGTGACGGCCTCGGGGCCGCGCTCGAGACCCACCCGGCCGTAGCGCCCGACGAACTCGGGCGCGCGGTCCGAGTCCTCCTCCACGGCGAGCTCGGGGATCTTGAACGCCTCGCCGCACGGCGCGAGGGCCTCGACCTCGCCGCGGTGACGGATCACGACCGCCGCGACCGGGTCCCCGTGCGCGGGGCACGGCCGTCCCGAGATCACCGGGCACGCCGAGTTGCCGGGGCCCGGGCACGTCTCGAGGAAGAACCCGTCGTCACGGAGCTCGCGATGCAGCGCCCGGAGGTCCTCCTCGGCCCGTTCGCCGACGAGGAGGAGCCTCGGGGCCGGCCGCGCGAGCAGCGCGACCACTCCCAGGAGCGCGATCGCGATGACGCCGGCGACGAGGACCACCTCCCACGAGGCGTCGGTCGCCCACAGCACGACGCCGCCGAACAGGAGGGTCGCTCCGCCATACAGGAGGAA
>DAIUEM010000044.1:0-11430 GCA_036845105.1 Actinomycetota bacterium
ACCGGTGACGGCGCAGATCGGCGTCTGAGCCCACACGCGGGACAGGAGCGGCGGCGCCCGGCGGAAGCCGGGCGCCGCTTCCACGTCCGCGCCCGAGAGCGGCTACCGGCCGTTCGAGGAGAAGTGCTGGTAGTCCTGGGCGGAGCGCCAGGCGCCGCCCCACTCCCAGCCGATCCGGCGGAACGCACGCCACACGACGTCACGCTTCACGATCATCCCCGGCCGCACGTCCGAGCGGTCGACATAGGCGCGGCCTCGGCGGGGAGAGACGTGCGAGCCGTCGACGTACGGGTTCTCGACCGGGTTGATGTCGATCGCGCGGCCGTAGGCGTGCTGCGACCAGATGTTCGTGCCGGCCACGGTCCGGCAGTTGAACGTCGAGGTGTTGTCGTGGCGCATCGACATCCGGTCGTCCGCGCCGTACCGGTCGACGAGCCGAACGCGGCGGATCGGGAACGCGCGCTCGTACAGCCGGCGGAACACCTCGAGCAGATCGTCGGCCCAGCGGCGATGCACGACGAGCCGGCCGTGCCTGGCCTCGGCGTCGAGCCCGACGTACGTGACCCGGACCAGACGCAGACGGTCGAGCGGCACCGGGCAGCCGGCCTGCCACGAGCTCCCGAGCATGAGCGCACGGGTCGCCCCGTCCAGGCGCGAGACGGAGCCCTCGAAGGGCTCGGTCGCGCCCGCGGGAACGCCGGACGACGCGAACGTCAGGACGAACGCGATGATCGCGGCCTTCCGCATCCCCGGACGCTACACCTCCGGCTACACCCTCTTGGCGACCCAGGAGACCTTCTTCGTGCCCTCGCAGGCGCCGACCATCACCGTCTTCGCGGTGCCCTCGGCCTTGCGCCGGCTGACGAACTCGCCACGCACGATCAGCGAGTCCCGGTTCTGCTCGCCGCGCAGGACGAAGGTCCCGTCCCTGCGGATCGCCTCGTCGACGTCCTCCGCGTCCCACCCGACCACGCAGCCGGTCGGCCCAGGGACCTCGATCACGATCCGGAGTGAGGTGACCTCCTCCTGCCGGTTCACCCGCAAGCTGACCTTCCGCGCCTGTTGGGTCTGCCCGCGGAACCTCCCCTCGTGGACGCCGGCGACCGCGCTCGGCATCGGGACGAGGACCGCGAGCGAGGCGATCGTCGCCAAGGCGACGAGCCTGCTCACCGGACGGCTCATCGTTCACTCCCCCTCTCCCCACCCTGTCGCCGTGATGCTATCCCCCGCAACGTCGTAGCGCTGGCCGATCGCCGCGAAGGCCCGACGCGAGGCCGAACGACCCAGGTCGCCCGGGCCGGACGACCGGTGGCCGTGGCGCACCGGACCAGCAGCATGGCGACCGAGCGCGATGACCCATCGCCATGCTGCAACTGCGATCGCCGCGGGTCTCGGCGAGGCGCCCGTACTCCTCGTCGGGAACTCGAACGTCGGCAAGTCGGCGGTCTTCGCGGCGCTGACCGGGCGGCGCGTGGACGTTTCGAACTACCCGGGGACGACCGTCGAGATCGCGAGCGGAGCCATACGGCTCCCCGAGGGCGCGCGCACGCTCGTGGACACCCCCGGGATCCGCAGCACCATGCCGCTCTCGGATGACGAGCGTGTGACCCGTGACGCCGTGCTGGACCTGGACCCGTCGGTCGTCGTGCAGGTCGTCGACGCCAAGAACCTGCGACGGGGGCTCCTCCTCACCTTCGAGCTCGCCGAGGCCCGTCTGCCGGTCGTCGTGTGCCTGAACATGACCGACGAGGCCGAGGCGCGCGGGATCCACGTCAACGCGAGGCGCCTCTCGCAGATCCTGGGCGTCCCGGTGGTCGAGACCGTCGCCGTGCGCCGCACCGGGATCGAGCGGCTGCGGAAGGCGATCGCCGACGCCGCCCCGGTCCGGCACGCCCCACGTTTCGACGACGAGATCGAGGGGGCGATCGCGGAGGTCGCCCGACGCATCCCCGCCCCCACCGTGCCGCGACGCGCGCTCGCGCTCGGGCTCCTGGCCGGCGACGACTCGCTCGTCGACCGCCTGGAGCTCGACCCGTGGAGCGCGAGCGCCGTCGCGCGCGCCCGCGCCGCGTTGGAGACCGACCTCGCCGAGCCGGTGGCGTACGCGCTCACCCGACGGCGCCTCGGGGCCGCCGACGAGGTCCTCGCGGAGGTCGTCCGCCATCGGCGCTCGAGCGGTCGCTCCGCCGCCGCCACGGTGGGCATGCTCGCCGCCCACCGCGTGTGGGGGTGGCCGATCCTGCTCGGCGTCCTCGGGCTCCTGTACCTGCTCGTGGGGGTCCTCGGCGCCGGCGTCCTCGTCGACCTCCTGGAGACCCACCTGTTCGGCGAGGCGATCGCCCCGTGGGCGACCCGGACGGTGCAGGACCTGGTCCCGTGGCCGATCCTCGAGCGCTTCCTCGTCGGCGAGTACGGCCTGATCACGATGGCGCTCACGTACGGGCTCGCGATCGTGTTCCCGATCGTCGCGACGTTCTTCCTGGCGTTCGGCGTGCTCGAGGACAGCGGCTACCTCCCGCGGCTCGGCGTCATGCTGGACCGCACGTTCCGGCGGATGGGCCTGAACGGCAAGGCGGTGCTCCCCCTCGTGCTCGGGCTGGGGTGCGTGACGATGGCGACCGTCAGCACGCGCATGCTCGACACCCGGCGCGAGCGCCTGCAGGCCACGCTCCTGCTGGCGCTCGCGATCCCGTGCTCGGCGCAGCTCGGCGTGATGCTCGGCATGATCTCGGCCACCGGCGTGGTCGGGATCTCGATCTGGCTCGGGGTCGTCGTCGGCTCCCTGCTCGCGGTGGGGTGGCTCGCCGGCCGCCTCCTGCCCGGCGAGGGCTCGGACTTCATCCTCGAGCTCCCGCCGATGCGCCGCCCCTCCGCCCTGGCCGTCCTGACGAAGACCGCGGCCCGCGTCGAGTGGTACCTGCGCGAGGTCATCCCCGTGTTCGTGCTCGGGACGGCGGTCCTGTTCGTCCTCGACGAGATCGGTCTGCTCGCGCGGCTCGAGGACCTGCTCTCGCCGATCGTCGTCTCGTGGCTCGGCCTGCCGGCCGCCGCGACCGGCGTCCTGCTGATCGGCTTCCTGCGGCGCGACTACGGCGCGGCCGGGCTGTTCGCGCTCGCGACGGCCGGAGCGCTCACGGCGCAGCAGACGCTCGTGTCGCTCGTGGTCATCACGCTGTTCATCCCGTGCATCGCGAGCCTGCTCATGATCGTTCGCGAGCACGGGGTGAAGGTCGCGCTCGCGATGCTCGGGACGGTGCTCGCGATCGTCCTGCTGGTCGGCGGCGCCCTGAACCTCGCGCTCGGAGGCCTCGATGTCCCGCTCGGGTAGGCGCGAGATGCGGTGCGGGCTCTGCGGTCACCGCTTCGACGCGGCGTCGCTCGCGTGCCACTCGGCGTGCCCGCTCGGGGCTCACTGCAACCTGATCTGCTGCCCGAACTGCGGCTTCCAGGTGGTCGACGCGACGAAGACGCGCCTGGGCGGTTGGCTCTCGCGCGTCGTCCACACCCGTCGCTCCGAGGGGGAGGCCCGGCCGGCCGGCCCGCCGGCTCAGCCCGTCCCCCGCGAGACCATCCCGCTCTCGCACGTGCTCCCGGGGCGCGAGGTCCAGATCGTCGCCCTGCGCGAGATGTCGGGCCCCCGCATCTCGCGGCTCGGGGCGTTCGGCCTGGTGCCGGGGAGCCGCATCGAGGTCGTTCAGCGCCGCCCCGCGCCGGTCGTGCGCGTGGGCGAGACCGAGATCGCCCTCAGCGTGGAGATCCTCGAGCGCATCGAGGTGGTCCCACCCGCGCCGGAGATCCGGCGCGCAGTGGGCGAGGGCGCCTGATCAGTCGATGACGCCGGCCCGACGCAGCGCGTCCAGCTGCGCCGGCTCCGTCGGCCGGCCGCACGAGGGGCACGGCGGGGAGCCGGCGGTGGGCAGGCACTCGGAGCAGTAGACCCGAGCGCACGAGGTGCATACGCTCCCGTGCCACAAGCGGAACTCCCCGCCCGCCGAGAACGCCGGCAGGAGCGGGAGCTCCTTCGTGCACGAGGAACAGCTCACGACAACCCGCGTAGCCACGCACCCCCTCCTTCCGGAGACGAGGCGGCCAGCGCGGGCTCGCCGGCCGCCGTCGTCCCCAGGGACCGACGCTACCGAGGGGCCCATCGCCCGAAGGGGGCCGATGCGCCCACGGACACCGGGCCGGGAGTCCAGGCATCGGCACCGGCCTCCGCCGTCGAGGCGCAGGCGGGAAGGGGGCGTGGGCTGCGACAATGGGGCCATGCCTACCTCATCGAAGTCCGCCGCCCCGAAGCCCGCGACGAAGAAACCCGGCCTCCGGCTGCTCGCGAAGGTCCCCCTGTTCGGGGGCCTGTCGCAGACGCACCTGCGCTCGATCGCCGCGCTCGCCGAGGAGGTGCGCTACTCGCCCGGACGGATGATCGTGCGCACCGGCAGCCCCGGCGCGGCCTTCTACGTCATCGTCGAGGGGACGGCGAAGGTGGTTCGGGGGAAGATCGCCTCGGCGAAGGGCACCTGGGAGCTCGGACCCGGCGATTTCTTCGGGGAGATGGCGCTGCTGGACGGCGGGCCGCGGACGGCCTCGGTCGTTGCCGAGACCCCGCTCACCACGATCCGCATCGAGCGGGCGCCGTTCCGCCAGATGCTCCGCGCGGAACCCGACATCGCGCTCAAGCTGCTCGAGAGCATGGCCGGGCGGATGCGCGGGATGCTCGGCCAGACCTCCGTGTGAGGCTCCGGGCCGGGCGCCCTGCTCAAGACGCGCCGTCCCGAGGACGACAACTCGGGCATGAAGACCTGTCCGCATTGCGGCGGGGAGATCAGGCCGTCCGTGATCCGGTGCGTTCACTGCGGCACGGCCCTGGAGCCCGAGGCAAAGCCGGCCACGGCCCTCGCCGGTCCGCGGCGGGGCCTCGCGTCCGTGAGCCCCTCGAGCCGGGCGCCGGCGGTCGCCACCGCCGAGGTCGCCGACCCGGCCCCGGCGGCGGCCGAGCCCGACACCGGCGCGGGCCGTCCCGCGCCGGACCTGTGGGCGACCCCGCCCGACGGCGACGGCCGACGCCCGCCGGCGGCGACGTCCCAGGCGGCGACGGTGGCCACCACGAGCGCCCGGCGCCTCGACGGCTGGGTGATGGCGGCGGCGGTGCTCGCGATCGCGACGGCCGTCGTCACGGTCTCCGCGCTCTCCCTGCCGTGGGTGGAGGGACGGCTGTCGGTCGTCGGGCAGCGGAAGACCCGTCTGGTCGCCGAGCTCACGCTCCGCGCCTCGGACTCGTACGGCGGCACGATCGCGATCGTGATCGCGGTGGTCATGTCGGTCCTCGGCCTGCTGTGGTTCTGGTACGGCACGGACCGCGCCAACCACATACCGGCGTTCGCGCACCCGGCCCTCGCCGTGATCGTGGGGCTCGCGGGGTGGGCGGCGATCGGGGCGTCGACGATCGGCTCGTTCTTCTGGGAGCAGGCCTTCGTCGAGCACGCCCAGGAGGCGGGGCTCACCCCGGCGGCGATGCAGGCGATCTTGGACGACCGGACCCGGCGGGTCGTGGAGCTCGAGCGCCTCGCGGGCTTCCAGCGGTTCGGGGTCGCGGCCACCGCCGCGGTGCTGGCCGGCGCCGTCGCCGTCTGGTCGCAGCGCCCGCGTCGCTCGCGGTAGCCGTCAGAGCCGGGGCCAGCTGATCCCCGAGCCCTCCACGAACCGCGCCGTCGCCTCGCGCGAGTACGACCACCGCCTGGGCAGGTCGAACACCTGTTGGCACTTGCCGCAGATGAACTTCTCCCAGCGCTTGTTCACGGTCTGGACGAAGGCGCACTCGGGGCACCGGTAGATCATCACGTCGCCGTTGCAGCCGAAGCACGTGTACCCGTTCGCCTCGTCGGCGACCTGTTGGGGCGTCCGGCACCAGGGGCACTCGAGGTAGGCCATCGCTCAGCCCTCGGGGATCTCGGCGTCGGCGAGGACCTTCGCGGCCTGCGCGGCCCGGTGCTCGGCCAGGACCTCACCGAGCTCGGGGCGCGACAGGGCGAGGATCTGCGTCGCGAGGATCGCTGCGTTCACCGCGCCGGCCTTCCCGATCGTGAGCGTGCCGACCGGGATCCCGCCCGGCATCTGCACCATCGACAGCAAGGAGTCCAGGCCGCCGAGGAGCTTCGACTCCATCGGCACGCCGAGGACCGGCCGTGACGTCTGCGCGGCCACGACCCCGGGGAGCGCCGCCGCCATGCCCGCCGCGGCGACGAACACCTCGACGCCGCGCTGCTGGGCCGACGCCACCCACGCGGCGAGCTCGTCCGGCGTCCGGTGCGCCGAGAGCACCCGCACCTCGCACGGCACGCCGAACGCGCCCAGCTGGTCCACGCAGTGCTGCATCGTGTCGCGATCGGACGCCGATCCCATCACGACGCCCACGAGGGGCTCCGCCATCTCGCTCCTTCCCTGCCGCTCGGGCGGGAAGTCTAGTGGCCGAGCGCGACGGCGCCCGGGCGGTAGGCTCGCCCGATCACGGAGGGATGGCCTTGGCCGATCGGATCAGCTCCGCCCTGGCCCGGTACGCGTGCGGCGCGGCCGAGCACGGTCTCGCCCCCGACGTCGCCCACGAGGTCCGGCGCCGGCTCCTCGACAGCGTGGGCGTGGGCGTCGCGGGCCTCGACGAGGGCGCCGCCGGCGTCGCGCGCCGCTACGCCGAGCGCTCGGCCGGCGGCGTCACCGTGTGGGGGACCAACCTGCGCTCGAGCGCCGAGGCCGCCGGGTTCGCGAACGGCGTGGCCGTTCGGTGCCTGGACTTCAACGACACGTACCTGTCCCTCGAGCCGCTCCATCCCTCGGACGTTCTCGCGGCGCTCGTCGCGCTCGCCGAGGACCGCGGCATCGGCCCCGGGGCGCTGCTCGAGGCGATCGCCGTCGCGTACGAGGTCGGCGTGACGCTCTGCGACGCCGCGAGCCTGCGGACCCGTGGCTGGGATCACGTGAACGTCATCGGGATCGCCACCGCGTGCGGCGCCGGCCGCCTCCTCGGGCTGCCGGTCGAGACCGTCGAGCACGCGATCGCGCTCGCGGTCGTCCCCCACGCGGCGATGCGCGAGACCCGCGCCGGCGAGCTGTCGACGTGGAAGGGCGCGGCGGCGGCGCACGCGGCCCGCCTCGCCGTGACCGCGACCCTGCTCGCGGAGGCGGGGATGGCCGGCCCCGGCCGCCCGTTCGAGGGCCCGATGGGGTTCGTCACGCAGGTGCTCGGCGGGCGGGAGCTCGAGGCGTCGACGTTGGCACGGCTCGAGACCCTCGAGGACCCCCGGCGGATCCTCGACACGCACGTGAAACGCTGGCCGGTCGAGTACCACGCGCAGAGCGCCGTCGACGCCGCGCTCGCCGTCCGCGAGGATCTCGGCGGCGACCTGTCCGGGATCGCGTCGGTGCGCGTCGACACGTTCCGGGCCGGCTTCGAGATCATCGCCGGGGACCTCGAGAAGTGGGATCCGCGTACGCGCGAGACGGCCGACCACTCGCTCCCCTACATCGTGTGCGCCACGCTCCAGGACGGCGACGTCACGAGCCGCACGTTCGACCTGCAGCGCGTCCGGCGACCCGACACGCTCGCGTTGCTCGAGCGGACGACGGTCGAGGTGGACGAGGCGCTCACCGCCGGGTACCCGGCGGGGGCCCCGAACCGCGTCACGGTCACGACGACCGAGGGCGTCGCGCTCGTCCGCGAGGTCGCGTACCCTCGCGGACACGCGCGATACCCGATGACCGACGACGAGCTCGTCGCGAAGTACCGCGCGAACGTCGCCGAGCGCTGGAGCGCCGGGCGCTCGGCGGCCGTCGAGGAGGCCGTGTGGCGACTCGGCGAGGACGACGGGCTCGAGCGGCTGCTGGAGGGACTGCGGGGATGACCTGGCTCACACCGGACCCCGGCGAACACCCGGCGAAGCGCCTGCGCACGCTGCTCGAGCGGGACCGCGCGCTCGTCGTCCCGGGTGTCTTCAACGGGCTCACCGCGCTCCTCGCGAAGGCGGCGGGAGCCGAGGCGCTCTACCTGTCGGGAGCGGCGTTCTCGGCGTCGATGGGGATGCCCGACGTCGGTCTCGTGACGCTCGACGAGCTGGCGCGCGCGGCCCGCCAGATCGTTCGCGTGACCCGCGTTCCGCTCATCGTCGACGCCGACACCGGGTTCGGCAGCGCGCTGAACGTCATGCGGACCGTGCGCGAGCTCGAGGGCGCCCGGTGCGCCGGCATCCAGCTCGAGGACCAGGTCGACCCGAAGCGCTGCGGCCACCTCGAGGGCACGCAGGTCGTCGACGCGGACATCTTCGCCGAGAAGGTCCGCGCGGCCGCCACCTCGCGGCAGCAGCTCGTCGTCGTCGCGCGAACCGATGCCCGCGCGACGCTCGGGTTCGACGAGGCGGTGCGGCGCGGGCTCGCCTACCGCGAGGCCGGCGCGGACGTGATCTTCCCCGAGGCCCTGCGGAGCGAGGACGAGCTCGCGGCCTACGCGCGCGCGGTGCCGGGCCCGCTGCTCGCGAACATGACCGAGTTCGGCAGGAGCCCGAACCTGTCGGCCGCGCGGCTCGAGGAGCTCGGCTACCGCATCGTGATCTTCCCGGTCTCGGCGGCCCGGGTCGCCGCGGCGCAGGTGCGGACCTTCTACGCCGACCTCCTGCGCGAGGGCGTGCAGACGGGCTGGCTCGACCGGATGCTCACCCGCGAGGACCTGTCCGAGCTCATCGGGTACGACGACTACACCGAGCTCGACCGCGGGCTCGCGCGTCCGGACACAGGACCCGAGCCCGACTAGGAGCTAGGCGCGCCGCTCGAGCGCCGCGAGCGCGGCTCCGACCTCGCGCGTGATGTCCACGAGCGCCAGCACATCCTCCTCGGTCGTGCGGAAGTTCACGAAGCACGGGCGCAGGTAGACGTCGCCGTCTATCAGCGCGGACGCCAGGTAGACACGCCCGTCGGCTTGCAGCGCTTCGGCGAGCGCGGCATTGTGCGCATTGAGGTCCATCACGCCGGGTGGCACATGACGGAACGGGGCGATGGAAAGCTGTGGCGGGCCGAGCGCCTCCAGGTCGTCGTGCCGGCCGACCTCCTCGAACAACAGACGCGCCTCGGCCAGGTTCCGCTCGATCGCCTCGCGGAACGCCGGAGCGCCGTGCGCCCGGAACGCCAGCCAGAACTTCAGCGCCCGGAACGGTCGGGAGTACTCGAGCGTGATGTCGACCGCGTACAGGTCGTGCTGCTGATGCGGCAGGTACCCCTCCTGGTGCGCGAACACGTCGAGCAGGGCCTGGCCCCTGCGGACGAGGACGATCCCGCAGGCTTTCGGCAGGTACAGCCACTTGTGCGCGTCGACCGAGATCGAGTCGGCGCGCTCGAGCCCGGCGAACGCCCCGCGCATGGAGGGCACCCCGGCCGCCGGCAGCCCGTACGCTCCGTCCACGTGGAGCCAGACGCCCCGCGCCTCGCACACGTCGGCGAGCTCGGCGATCGGGTCGATCGCGCCGGTGAGCGTCGTGCCGGCCGACGCGACGACCGCGATCGGCGTGACGCCGCGCCGCAGGTCCTCGTCGATCGCGCTCGCGAGCGCGTCCGGGCGCAGGCGCCGAGCCTGGTCGATCGAGACCGCGCGCAGATTCTCCGACCCGATCCCGAGGATCTCGACCGCTCGCGTGATCGAGTGATGCGCGTCCACCGAGCAGTAGACGGCCACGCGGCGGTCGCCGATGCCGGCGACGCGCGAGCCGGGGAGCGCGCGCTCGCGCGCCGCGGCGAGAGCGGTCGTGTTGCTCACGGTGCCGCCGCTCGTGAAGGCGCCGCTCTCGGCCGGATACCCCACGAACTCGCCGGCCCATCGGACGGCCTGCTGCTCGATCACGGTGGCGGCGCGCGCGTCGACCGCGAGGTTGATGTCGTACGCGGCGGCGATCGCGTCGCCGATCACGCCGATCTCGAGCCCGCTCGAGCCGATGAACGCGAAGTAGCGAGGGCGCGGCTGCGCGATCGAGCCGTCGAGGATGCTGCCGGCGTCGTTCAGCGCCTCGTGGGTGGGGACGCCGCGCTCGGGGACCGACGCCTGCAGGAGCGCGCGGATGCCCTCGTCGAGCGGCGGCTCCTCCGGGCGGAAGCGGTCGAAGCTCCGCCAGGCCTGCGCGATGATCTCGGACGCGTGCCGGAGGGCCTCCTGCCGCGAGATGTCCAACCGCAGCGACGGCCGGGCGTCGGCGGTCTCGGTCATGCGTTGGATGCTACCCACAGGGAACCGGTTTCGGGTCTGCGACGGTCGGGTACACGGGAGGCGTGATGCCGAGGACCGACGGGAACCTGGCGCGCGCCGATCTGGCCGAGGGGTTCGCGTTCGGCGAGCCCGCGACCACGCTCGACCTGATCAAGGGGGAGCTCGCGTCCGTCACCGAGATCCTCGACGCGGGACGTCCCGAGGACGCCCCGAGGCTGTCGTTCACGGCCGGCAAGCTCGTCGTGCTCGTCACGATCGCCACGGCCGCGGTCGGCGCCGCCCTCTCGGCCCCGATCCGCTGGCTCTTCGCTCGGTTCCTCGATCTCGTCTGACGGGCGCCTCATCGGGATCGGTCGGCCGCGCTGCCCAGGTAGGCCTCGCGCACCTGAGGGTCGGCCCGCACCTCCTCCGGCGTGCCGTCGGCGATGAGCCGTCCCTGATCGAGCACGAAGATCCGGTCGCAGACGTTGGTGATGAAGTGCAGGTCGTGGTCGATGACCAGGACGCCCGCGCCGACGGCCCGGGCGATCCTGCGGACGTGCTCGATCATCGCCGCGGACTCCGCCTCGTTCATCCCGGTGGTCGGCTCGTCGAGCAGGAGGAAGGCGGGGGACAGCGCCGCCGCGCGGGAGAGCTCCAGCCTCCGGGCGGTCCCCGTGTCGAGCTCCCTGGCGCGCCGTTCGCGCGCGTCCCAGAGGTCGCCCGCGACCAACAGCGCTCGCGCATCGCGCCCACGAACGTGGCGATGGCGCTCGGCCACGATCGCCGGCACGTCGACGTGCTCGCGCAGCGGGAGGGAGGGGAACAGGCGGAAGTTCTGGAAGGTCCGCGCCACTCCCGCCCGGGCGATCCGATGCGTCGCCCGGCGCGTGAGGTCCTCACCGTTCAGCGCCACGGTCCCGTCGGTCACCGGGACGACACCCGTGATCGCGTTCAGCAACGTCGTCTTACCGGCGCCGTTCGGACCGATCAGGCCGACGACCTCGCCGGGGCGGACGTCCATCGACACGTCGTCGACCGCGGCCGTCAGACCGAAGCGGACGGTGAGCCCCTCGATCGAAAGGGTGGCCCCCGGCACGGGCTGGACCTCGGCCGGAGGCAGGGGTTGGCGCTCCGGCCGCCGGGCAACCAGGTGGAGCTTCTCCCATACCCGGCGCCCGTGGGCGACGACGTCGGCGATGCCGTTCTGGTGGACG
>DAIUEM010000045.1:0-11356 GCA_036845105.1 Actinomycetota bacterium
CGATGTCCCGACGCGGTTGGAGATCCTGCGCAACGACGACTTCTCGCGCAGTACCGACGCATCGCTGACGCTCTGGGGGAACAATGAGTTCCGGGCAAATACCGACATCTTCGTCGGCGTCGCGTGGCCGACGCCGATCGACTACGTCGTTCCAGTTGCGAACGAGGTTGCGCCTGAGCGTTACGAGCTTCGGCTGTTCAGATCTGGATGCGAGTACCTCGGCTATCGCGTGGTCTATGCGGGCCAGGACATCGACTGGGGCTCCTCGGACCTGCCATGGCGCATCCTTCCGGGCGGAATGGATCAGGTGCTCGTGCTCGGTGCGAAGGACGTCTCCGGGATCCTCGCCCACGACGCCGACTCAGCTCCCTGGCTGGCGGTCGACCTCGCGACGGGGCGGCTGAGCCGAACGGGTGCGGTATGGGAGCGAGGCGCTTGGGCCTGGGTCTCCGAGGAACCGAGGCATTACCCCAGCCCACGCCGTAGTCGCTGCGCAGGCGGCGATCGGACCTGGGACTGAGAGACGGTTCCAGCAGTTTGGCGTGTCGGCGGGCTCGATGAGGCCCCCACGACCGGAGCGGCGGCGCGCGCTTCGCGCCACAGCTCCCTGAGCCTCGGCCGCCGCGCGAGCGGCGATCGTCGCGTACGGTGGACCTCCGCCGCGCATCGCGACGCGAGAGGGGTCGCCGTGGACGGTCGAACCGAGACGCTCATCGGGCTGTCGCTCGTGCCCGAGAGGGCGGCGTGGCCGCAGCTGCTGGAGCTTGCGCAGGTCGCCGACCGGACGGGCCTGGACCTGCTCGGGATCCAGGATCACCCGTACCAGCACCGGTTCCTCGACACGTTCGCGCTGATCGGCACCCTGCTCGCGCGCACCGAGCGCATCCGTATCTTCCCGGACGTCGCGAACCTGCCGCTTCGCCCGCCCAGCGTGCTCGCGAAGACCGCGACCGCGCTCGACGTGATGAGCGGGGGCCGGTTCGAGCTCGGGCTGGGGGCGGGCGCGTTCTGGGACGCGATCGAGGCGATGGGTGGACCTCGGCGCGCGCCGGGCGAGGCGGTGAACCCCTCGCCGAGGCGATCGACGTGATCCGGCTGATGTGGAGCGGCGAGCGCACGGTGAGCTACGAGGGCGAGCACTATCACGTGCGCGGCGTGCATCCGGGCGACGCGCCGCCGCATCCGATCGGCATCTGGGTCGGCGCGTACGGGCCGAGGATGCTGCGGTTGATCGGCCGGCGGGCCGATGGATGGGTCCCGTCGTACGGACGGGCGCCGGTCGAGGATCTGCGGAGTGCTCATACCGTGATCGACGAGGCGGCGGTCGAGGCGGGTCGCGATCCCGCGGCGATCCAGCGTGTGCTCAACATCGGCGGTCAGATCACCGGTCCGGGCGCCGGCCACCGGCCGGAGCCGGGACGGTCGGTGGGTCAGCTCGGCGGCGGCCTCGCGGGACCGCCCGAGTACTGGCTGGACCTGCTCGGCGGCCTCACGGAGATCGGGTTCGACGCGTTCGTCTTCTGGCCGACGGAGCCGAGCGCGGAGCAGGTCGAGCTGCTGCCTGAAGAGGTAGCGCGGATCCTCCGGGCTCGTGGCTGAAGGGCCGGAGCTCAGACGCTAGCGGCGAGGGTCTCCGCCCTGCGTCGAGCGACGAAGGCCTCGAGCTCCGCCTGGATCGCGGGGTCGAGCCCCGGGTCCTCGTACCGGTCGAGCCACGCCCGCCAGTCGAGCGGCTCGTGGGCCTGGCGCGCCGCGGTCTCGCGGAAGTGGCGCAGGGTGTGCGCGGCGCCGAGGAACGTGCCGCCCGGGCCGACCTCGCGGAAGGCCTCGAGGGAGAGCGCGTCCACGTCGACGGGGACCTCGTTCGCGAGCAGGCGCTCGAACACCTCGAGCGCTGCGACGTCCTGCGCCATCTTCTCGATCGACGTGGCGAGCGAGCCCTCGACCCAGCCGGCGGCGTGGAGGATCACGTGTGGCCCCGAGAGCAGCGCCGGCCACAGCGCCATGAGTGACTCCTGCATCGCGCGGACGTCCGGCGTCGCCGAGGACGTGAACCCGCCGCCGCCGCGGAACGGCAGCCCGAGCCGACGGGCTATCTGGCCGCTCGCGAGCATCGCGAGCCCGTGGAACGCCGTCGCGTACCTGGGCTGCCCGTCGTGAAGGTCGAGCTCGGAGACCGACGAGCCCATCACGACCGGGTTGCCCGGCCGGACGAGCTGCACGAGGCACAGGCCGGCGAGCACCTCCGCCTCCATCTGCGCGACCGCGCCGGCGAGGCCGAGCGGGGCCGTCCCGCCGGCGAACACGAACGGCATGAACACGACCGGCTGACCGCCCTCGGCGTACGCGGTCGCCGAGCCCGCCATGCGCTCGTCGAACGACAGCGGGCTGATCGGGTTCACGATGCCGAGCATCACCGGGCGCTCCACGATCGCCTCTCGGCCACCGAAGACGATCGCCGCCAGGTCGACCGAGTCGCGCGAGCTCTCGTACGTCGCGCCGACCGGGAAGTACGGCTTGTCCGAGCACCGCAGGACGTCGAGGTCCATGTCCAGGTGCCGGGTCGGCACCGGCAGGTCGTCCGGCTCGACGATCCCGCTCTCGTTCAGGTCGAAGACCGAGACCGCGTGCGTGAACCGCACGAACGTCCTGTGGTCCTCGGCGGTGGGCGAGCGGCGGCCGCGCTCCGGGTCCAGGACGAAGGGCGCGCCACCGGTCGGCGCGAGCGCCACGTGGTCGCCACCGACGAGGACGTTGCGCTCGGGGTTGCGCGCGTGGAGCTCGAAGCGGTCCGGGGCCTGGGCGAGCTGCTCGGCGACGAAGCCGCGGTCCAGACGCACGAGGTCGCCCTCGACGGCCACCCCGGCATCGCGGAACCGCTGCAGCGCCGGCTCGAACGAGAAGCGCACGCCGATCTCCTCGAGCAGCGTCAGCGCCGCGTCGTGGATCGCCTCGGCCTGCTCCTCGGACAGGACGTCAAGGCGCGGGAGTCGGTTGGTCCACAAGCTCGATCAGCCTCCGTTCCAGGTCGCCCAGGCCGACGTCGCGGATCTCGAGCGGCAGGCCGAGGTCCTCGGCGATCTCGCGCGCCTTCGCCTCAAGCGCGGGCTCGGGCGACTGCCGCAGGTACAGCACGTCGGTGCAGTGGTCGAAGTACGTGTTCCGCAGGTACGGGAAGCGCCCGATGCCGAGGCCGTCGACGACCGCACGCTGCCAGTTCCGCACGAGCCAGTCGGTGAGGAAGAACGTGCCGACGCGGCGGTCGGCCTCGGCGGCGAGCTCGTCACCCCCGTACATCTCGTAGCAGTGCGGCCCGCCGGTGCGTACGGCGTCGAACCGCTCGAGCAGACGGTCGAGCGCGCCGAACGTGCCGCAGTCCCCGTACGCCACGACGATCCGCTCGTACCGGCCATCGAGCGCCTCGAGCTCGGCCTCGACGTCGCGGACGATCTGCTTCGGCGCCAGGTGGTCGAGCGCCGGCACCGTGACGAGGTCGGCGTCCCAACCGTGGCGGGCGACGATCTGCCGCACCTCACGTGCCAGCGCGCCGCACACGACGATCGCGAGCGGCCGCATCACGTCACGGCCCCCAGATCCGGGAACCCGACCGAGCCGATGAACGCCTCGTTGAACCCCGGCCGGCCCGAGAGCTCGACGTACTCGACGCGGCGCGAGAGGCCGAACGCCATCTCGCGCTCGCGGAACGACAGCAGCGCCATCTTCGCGCCCTCGCCGGCCGCGTTGCCGGCCGCGACGATCCGCTCGACCGGCACGGGCGGCACCAGCCCGATGACGCGTGCGCTCTGCGGGTCGATGTACGTGCCGAACGAGCCGGCGAGCAGCACCTGCTCGAGATCCTCGGCCCGCACGCCCATCAGCTCCATCAGCGACGCGATGCCGGTCGCGATCGCGCCCTTCGCCGACTGCAGCTCGCGGATGTCGCGCTGGGTGAGCGTGATGCCCTCGGCCAGGGCGAACGCACGGACGCCGTCCTCCTCGACGAGGCGCTCCGCGAGCGGGTGACCGGGGACGTCCCCGCGACCCGCGAGCCGGCCGGAGGCGTCGAGGAGACCCGCGAGCCGGAGCTGCGCGACCACGTCGATCAGGCCCGAGCCGCAGAGCCCGATCGGCGCGGTGTCGCCGATCACCTGGAGGCGCACCTCGGCGCCGTCCAGGACGACGCCCTCGATCGCGCCGTCTGCCGCGCGCATGCCGTTCTTCACGTGGCCGCCCTCGAACGTGGGGCCGGCGGGCGCGGCGCTCGCGAGCACCCGCTCGACGTTGCCGAGCACGATCTCACCGTTCGTGCCCACGTCGACGAACAGTCGCATCTCGGGCTCGCGGGTGAGGCCCGTCGCCTGGATCCCGGCCACGATGTCGGCGCCGACGTACGCGCCGAGCGAGGGCAGGACCTGGATCCGGCCCTCGGGGTGGATGTCCACGCCGAGCGCGGCCGCCGGCAGGTCGAGCGGCTCTCGGAATGCGGGGATGAACGGCGCCACGCTGATCGCGTGCGCGTCGACGCCGAGGAGCAGGTGCAGCATCGTCGCGTTCCCGGCGACGACCATCTCGTACACGTTCGAGCTCGAGACGCCGGCCGACGCGTAGACCTGCGCGAGGAGTCCGTCGATCGTCTCGACCACGGTCCTCTGCAGCTCGGCTGCGGCGGTCTCCTCCATCCGCGTGCGAGCGATCCGGGAGATGACGTCGGCCCCGAACGGCGCCTGGCCGTTCAGGTTCGACGCCACCGCGACCGCCGCTCCGGCGGTCAGGTCCATCAGGGTCGCGACCACGGTCGTCGTGCCGACGTCCACCGCCACGCCGTACGAGACACCGGTCGTGTCGCCGGGCTCGACGGCGACGAGGTGCTCGCCGCAGAGCACCGCCGTCACGTCGAAGCGCGCATTGCGCAGCGCGATCGGCAGGTGCCGGAGCGCGCGGAGGTCGGTGACGACGCCGTAGCCCTCGGCGTCCAGGGCGTCGCGGAGCCGCTCGACGTCCGATCGCACGTCCTCGAGCGAGGGCTCCGCCATCGCGAGGTGGATCTTGTTCACGTTCGGCTCGAGCAGCACGAAGCGCGAGAGCCCCATCGTGGCCGCCTTCGGCGCGCGCATCAGCGCGGGGACGTGGCACTCGGCGTCCGCGTAGAGCGTCGCCTCGCACGCGAGGCGCCAACCCTCGGCGAGCTGGGCGTCCGAGAACCACCGGCGGTCGGCCGGCGCGACCTCGACCTCGCCGGAGAGCACCTGCACCTTGCACTTGCCGCAGGTCCCCCGACCGCCGCACGTGGACTCGATCGGCAGGCCGATCCAGTGGGCGGCGTTGAACAGCGTGGTGCCCTCGGGGACGCGGGTCACCTTGTCGAAGGGGCGGAAGGTCACCTCGAGCTTCCGCACGGCGTCTCCTACGCGTCCGCCTTCTCCGCGCGGATCGCCTTCAGCCAGTTCGCGGCGTACCGGTCGATGCCCAGGAGCACGTCCCCGCCGAGCGCCGCCATCCGCATCTCGCGTGAGAGCGGGTTCGCGATCGCGCACGTGAGGCCGTGCATCCGCGCCATCGCGACGAACGTGGCGGTGAGCTCCGGGCGCCCGGGCATCCCGAACGACACGTTCGAGGCTCCGCAGACGACGTTCGCGCCCAGCTCGTCGCGGACGAGCCGCATCGTCTCGAGCACGACCGCGCCCGAGTCCGGGTCTGCGCCGACCGTCATCGCCATCGGGTCGATCACGACGTCCTCGGGCGCGATCCCGTGATCGGCCGCCCGCTGCACGATCTTGCGCGCGATCGCCAGGCGCTCGGCGGGATCGGGGAGCGGGCCGCGCTCGTCGCTCGCGAGCCCGATCACCGCCGCGCCGTGACGCTTGACGACCGGCAGGATCCGGTCGAGCTTCTCCTCCTCGCCCGTGACCGAGTTCACGAGCGCCTTTCCGTCGTACGCGTCCAGCGCGGCCTCGAGCGCCGCGTCCGTGGACGAGTCGATGCACAGCGGCACGTCGACGGCCTCGCTCACGAGCCCGACCATCCGCACGAGCAGGTCGGCCTCGTCGACGCCGGGGATGCCGGCGTTCACATCCAGGACCGGCGCGCCCGCCGCGACCTGCGCGAGCGCCTCGGTGCGCACGGCGTCGAGGTTCCCGCCGGCGATCGTCTCGGCGAACGCCTTGCGACCCGTCGGGTTGATGCGCTCGCCGACGATCACGAACGGCCTGCCGGGGCCGATCGTGACCTCCTTCGCGGGCGAGGCGAGGACGGTGTCCATCAGGTCCCCGGCCGCTCGCTGCCGGCCAGGCGGAGCGCGAGCTTCACGGCCTCGGGCGCGTTCGGCGCGTAGCCGTCGGCGCCGATCTGCGTGGCCCAGTCCTCGGTCACGGGAGCGCCGCCGACCATCACCTTGACGCCGCGGCGGAGTCCGGCCTGCTCGAGCGCCTGGATCACGACGCGCTGCTCGGGCACGGTCGTCGTGAGGAGCGAGGACAGCCCGACGATCGTCGGCTCCATCTCGCGGACGGCCTCGACGATGGTCTCGGCGGGCACGTCCTTGCCGAGGTCGTGGACCTGGAACCCCGCCGTCTTCAGCATCGCGCCGACCATGTTCTTGCCCAGGTCGTGGAGGTCGCCCTTCACGGTCGCCATCACGACCATGTGACCGAGCGTCTGCCCGCCCGCCTCGACGAGCGCTGGCTCGACGATCGTGTTGCACTGCTTGAAGATCTCGGCCGCGGCGACGACCTCGGGCAGGAAGACGTCGCCGGCGTTCCACCGCCGGCCGATCTCGAGCATGGCCTCGGCGAGCCCCTGCTGGAGCACCTCCTGCGGCGCGACGCCGGCATCGATGAGCTCCTGCGTGATCGCCACGGCCCCCGGCCCGTCGAGCGCGTACAGCGACTCGCGCAGGGCCGCGATCCTCTCGTCCATCAGCCGGCTCCTTCCGTCTCCCGTCCGTACGCCTCGATGACCCCGAGGATGGCATCCTCGGCGCCGTCCTGCAGCGGGGTGGGCTCGTGCTCGGCCAGGATCGCGAGCGCGCGCTCGTGCGCCCGGTCCGGCGGCTGGGGCCTGCCGGCCGCCTCCCACTCCTCCCACGCCTCGCGCCCGAAGAACCGTGGCTGCCACTGCTCGCGCATGTGCCGCAGGGTGTGCGGCTGCGCCAGGTAGTGCCCGCCGGGACCGACCTCCTCGATCACCTCGAGCGCGAGATCGTCGTCCGCGTCCGCGATGCCCTCGGTCATCGAGCGCACGAGCGAGAAGATCTCGGCGTCCAGCAGGAGCTCGGCGATCGAGTACACCCGTGCCCCGTACAGGAGGCCCGCGCCGCAGAGCATGTCGGCGCCGCCCAGCCAGGACGCCACGATCGACAGGCCGTTCTCGACGCCCGCCTGCCAGTCCGGCGACTTCGCGCCGGTCGCGAACGTCCCGATGTTCGAGGGCAGGCCGTATCGCCGGGCGAGCTGCGCGCCGGCCATCTGGAACAGGAGGTCCTCCGGGCCGCCACACGAGGCGGCACCGGTCCGCAGATCCATCACCGTGCCGCAGGCGCCGTAGAACGTCGGCGCGCCGGGTACGAGGAGCTCGAGCGCGACGATCCCCGCGAGGATCTCGGCGTTCGACTGGACGAGCGCCGCGGCGCGCGTCGCCGGCGCCGTGGCGCAGCTGATCGGCATCGCGACGAACCCCGCCGGGACGCCGGCCTGCGCGTAGACCGCCGCGGCCTCGAGCGGGGGGCCGTCGTACGTGAGCGGCGACAGGCTCGTCTGGAAAGAGGAGAGCACGGGGCGCGCGCGGAGCTCGGCCTCGCCGCCGGCGACGATCGTCGCTATCTCGACCGCCCCGCGCGCCTGCACGGGAACCGCGGCGGTCATCAGCTGGACGTGCTTCGTCGAGTTCGCGTACTGCGCGTGCAGCTCGTGGAGCGGTTGGACCGCGAGCGGCATGTCGCGCGCCGCGACCCCCTGCCACAGGAACCCGATCTGCGGGAGCGCGTCGGCCACGCGAGTGATCTGCGCCAGATCGGCCTTCGTCGAGGCCCGCCGCTGGCCGGTCGCCAGGTCGAGGATCTCGGCGGCGTTGCCGTCGACGGAGAGGTACCCGTGCGTCCCGTCGAGCTCGAGGTCGCAGCCGGGGTCAAGCCCGGCCAGCAGGAGCGTGCGCGGCGCGAGCGCGAGGCGCTCGTCGACCAGCTCGGGCGGGAACGTCACGCGGCCGGTCTCGACGTCGCCGCGAGCGCCGGCGGTGGCCAGGCGGCGGATCATGGCGTCCGAACGCACCTCGACGCCTGTGCGGTCGAGCACCTGCAACGTGGCGGCGTGGATGCGCTCGAGCGTGGCCTCGGGCAGCACGTCGAGGTGCCGGAGGGGGAGACCGTCGACGTGTCGCGTCGATCCGGTCGCGGGCCCCGCGGCGTCCGTCGCGTGACGAACGGTCATCATCGCTCCTCGGGCCGGGAACGGCGCCTGACCAAGGCTAACGGGCGGCGTTCCGGGGCAACAGACCCGCCCGGTGACCGCAGGTCACCGGCGGATCGCCCTGCGTGAGGTCTTCGACACGTGGGTCGACGTGCCCGTGCGGCAGGCTCAACCGTCGTGAGCCGGCGTCAGTCGCCCCCCGGCACGTCGCAGCCGGCCCTCTCCATCGCGGCCTCGGACTCCCAGTACTCCCGGATCTCCGACGGGGGCGGGCCGGGTCCGACGCCCTTGACGTAGATGCTCCCCGGTCCCCGGGTGACGTGCCCGGGCTCGAGGTGCGAGATCCTCTCCGCGTCGAGTCGGTCGCACGACGCGTGACGCGCCATCGTGAGCACCCCCACCCACGCGAGGAAGGCGGCCCCGAGGGCGAGGAGGATGAGCGCTCCCTTCGCCAGCTCCTTCGTCAGGTTCGACCTGAACACCGGCACTCCCCTTCGAGAGCCTAACCGCCGACCGGCTCGGGCGCGCCGGGTTCGGAAGCGGTACGCGGTGGTCAGTGGGTGCCGGCCGAGGCCGCGTCGGGCACCATGCGATCGATCGCGAACCGTCCCGGCGAGAACGGCGCGACGAGCGGGTGCACGCGACCCGTGGCGATCTCCTGCGCGGCGGCCACGCCGAAGATCGGGGCCCCCTTGAAGCCCCACGTGCCCATGCCGCCGGCCATGTAGAAGCCGGGGACCTCGGTCGGGCCGAGGATCGGCGACGAGTCCGGCGTCATGTCGCACAGACCCGCCCACTGGCGCATCGCTCGGGCCTTCGCCATCACCGGCAGGATCATGATCGAGCGCTTCGAGGCCTCGGCCAGGAAGTCGAACGTCGAGCGCTGCGAGTACGTGTTGTAGGGCAAGATCTCGGCGCCGACGAGCAGCTCGCCGCGCGCCGTCTGCGAGATGTAGACGTACAGGTCCATCGACGAGACGAGCCCGTCGATCACGTGCTTGTAGGGCTCGGTCACGAAGGCCTGGAGCGGGTGTGTGCGGATCGGGAGTCTCAGCCCCGCCATCGCGGCCACGACGCTGCTCCACCCCGCGACCGCCGAGACCACCGTCCCCGCCGCCACCGGGCCCGCCGAGGTGCGCACGCCGCGGCACACGCCGTCCACGACATCGACCCCGGTGACCTCGATCCCCTGGTGCACGTGCACGCCGAGGCGCTGCGCCGCGACGGCGTACGCCCACACGACCGAGTCGTGCCGTGCGAACGCCCCGGGCGGGTGGTACGAGGCGCCGACGACCGGCAGCTCGCCGCCGGCCGTGAGGTCGACGTGCGGGCAGCGGGCGAGGACCTCGTCGGGCGTGAGGATCTCCATCGCGACGCCGTACGCGGTGTCGAGGAGCGCCTTGTCGCGCTCGGTCTCGAGCGCGTCGAAGCTGTGGACCAGGTCGAGCTCGCCCTGGGTCGAGAACTGGATGTTGAAGTCCAGCTCCTGGGTGAGCGTGCGCCAGATCTCGAGCGCCGCCTTGTAGAGGGGCACGGTCTCCGGCGTGTCGTAGTTCGCGCGCACGACCTGCGTGTTCCGGGTCGAGGCGCCGGATCCGATGTACGCGCGCTCGAACACGCCGACGCGCGTGAGGCCGTGCTTCGCCGCCAGGTTGTACGCGATCGCGAGGCCGACCACGCCGCCGCCCACGATCACGACGTCGTACCGTGACTCGACCGCCGTCTGGCGCAGGAAGGTCGTGCGGCGCAGGAGGCCGGTCATGCGTGCCTCGCCCTCGGCGCGGTCCAGGCGTGCGGCTGGGCGTCCTCGCGGACGTCGGGGACGAGCGACAGGATCCGCTCCTGCAGGTGCTCGGCCCACGACGACGGCACGAGGAGGTGCAGACGCTCGCCGTCGGCGACCACCTTGACCGGCAGCCGGGCGACGTCGCCCTGCACGACGCCGGCGTTCGGGAGGTCCAGCATCGACAGGCGCGTGAACGCCTCGCGCGACCCGGGCCCGGAGAGCGACCAGACGGCCCAGCCGTCGCTCACGTCCGTCACGAGCGCGTCGGCGTCCGCCTCGCGCACCGCGCCCGCGGCGCGCTCGAGCGCGCGCGCCGAGCCCGGGCGGGCGACCAGCAGCATCTCGTCGGTGGCGACGCGGATCGGCAGGGCGCCGCGCGCGCGCTCGAGCGCGTCGAGCGCCTCGGCGCCGGCGAGGCACGCCACGACGTCGGCCTGCGTACGCGCGAGCTCAGGCACGGATCCTCGCCCCCTCGGGGTCGTAGAAGGGCCTGGGCACGACCGTCGCCATCACGCTGCCCGCCTGGACGCGCTCGGGGAACGCGCCGTCCACCATGCGGAGCCAGCCGAGCCCGATCGGGTACCCGAGCCCCGGCGAGACGGCGCACGACGTCACGCGGCCGACGACGCGCGCGCTCGCGTACACGGGCGCGCCGCGCTGCGGCCGCGCGTCGAACCGGAACCCGACGAGCTTGCGCTCGAGCGGGAACGCCGCCATGCGCTCGAGCGCGACCTTCCCGACGAACGCCGGCTTCGTCATGTCCACCGCCCAGTCCAGGCCGAGCTTCGTCGGGTGGTCGTCGGGCAGCGTGTCCTGCGCGAGGAAGGGGTGCCCCTTCTCCAGTCGCAGCACGTCGAGCGCATCCAGCCCGTGCGGCCGGATCCCGAGGTCCTCCCCGGCGGCGAGCAGCGCGTCCCACAGCTCGACGCCGCGCGAGCGCGGGTGGTGGAGCTCGAACGACAGCTCGCCCACGAACCCCGAGCGGATCGCGTGGCACGGCACGCCGGCCACCGTGATCCGCCCGTGTCCCGGGTACGGGATCGCGTCGCGGTCGACCGGGTCGTCGGTGAGGCGTTCGAGCAGCTCACGCGCGAGCGGCCCGGCCACGTTGACCGCACCCAGCATCGCGGTCTGGTTCAGCAGGTGGACGTGCAGGCCCCATCGGTCG
>DAIUEM010000046.1:0-11164 GCA_036845105.1 Actinomycetota bacterium
CGAGGGGTGCCCGGCCGCGTTCCGCTTGTTCTTGACGGCGACCCTCGCGATGTCCCGCTTGTCCAGGCCGTGCACGCTCATGTACCGCTGCATCTCGAGCGCGAAGATCCAGAGCAGGTTCGGCCCGAGCGGCCGCTCGAGCACGCTGTCGAAGATCGTGAGGAACGCGCCCTGCGGGTGCGGCTGGGTCGAGGACATCTTCTCCTCGGCCACGACGAGCGCGACGTCGGCGATGCCGCTCGCGACCGTGTACCAGGCCTGGATGCCGGCGAACACGCCGCTGCCGCCGCCGACGTACGTGCGGATGCACGGCTTGCCCCACGCCCCCGCGCCCTCGGAGAGGTACTCGCCCTTCATGTGCACGCCGTCGAACGCGTCGGGCGCGCTCGTCAGGCATACGGCGTCGATGTCCTCGAGCGTGAGCTCGCACGAGCCGAGCGCCGCGCGCGCGGCCTCCCACGCGAGCTCCTTGCCCGTCTCCTGCGCACGCCGGACGAACCGCGTCATGCCCGCGCCGACGACCGCGACGCGCCGACCCATCACCGCTCCCCGAAGTGCTCGATGAGCTGCATCCGGTTCCCGTCCGGGTCGGTGAAGGAGGCGAACCGCGCGATGCCGTCGACCTCGCCCTCCTGCCCGCCGAACGACGCGCCATTCGTCTGCATCGCGAACCTCGCGGCGTCCAGATCGTCGACCTCGAACACGACCGTCCCTCCCGGCTCGCGACCGTCGCCGGCGCCGGCGTGCAGGGCGAGCCGGATCGGCCCCGCGTCGAGCTCCGCCCACTCGTCGCCGTCGCGGCGCACGAGCGGCAGGCCGAGCACATCCGTGTAGAACGCGATCGCGCGGTCGAGGTCGGCGACCCAGAACCACACGTGCTCGACGCGGCCGATCATCCCCCGCCCGCCCCCTCATCGTTCGCGAGCACCGCGACCGCTCCCGTCGTGGACGGGACCCCGAGCCGTGACTGCGCGACCGCGGTGTAGATCTCGTCGACCTGTCGCTCGCCGGCCTCGCCGCGGAGCTGCTCGACGCACTCCTGGAGCCGCGCGAGCCCGTTCGCCTGGAACAGGTTCCCCGACCCGAGCGCGCCGCCGGAGACGTTCACCGGCAGGTCGCCGTCGGGCTCGAGCTCGCCCTCCTCGACGAGCCGGGCCAACTCCTGCGCCGTCGCCAGGCCGAGCGCCTCGAGGGCCTGGAGCTCTCGGTACGCGTAGGTGTCGTCGACCTCGGCCAGGTCGATCTCCTCGGCGGCGTCGCGGATCCCGATCTGCCGGTAGGCCATCCGGGCGGCGAGCGCGACGCCGTCCGCCTCGCCCCAGGGCCGGCTCTCGAGCGAGGCGGCGCCGGAGGACCACCCGGCCCCGAGCACCCACACGGGCGCCTCGGTGAGGTCGCGCGCGCGCGGCTCGCCCGCGAGCACGGCGACCACGCACCCGTCGGCGGGGGCGGCGATCTCGAGCTCGCGCAGCGGCCATGACACGGGCGTCGAGTCGTCGCCCTGCTCGACGTCCAGGTCCGCCGGGTACGCGGCGCGCGGGTTGTCGAGCGCGTTCCGCCGGTTCTTCGCGACGACCGTCGCGCAGTGCTCCTCGGTGAGCCCGGTCCGCTCGAGGAACGCGTTCATGTCCAGGCCCGCGACGGCCGTCGCCGGCATCCCGAGCGGCCGGTTCCACACCGGGTCGAGCGCGAACGCCTCGATCGCGCCGAGCGACACGATGTCCGACGCCTTGCTGTGGGCCTCGACCGCCACCACCTCCGCGACGCCGGAGCGGATCAGCATGAGCCCGGTCGCCACGCCGAGCAGCCCGTCCCCCGCCACGGTGTGGACGGGTCGCTGCACCGCCCCGAGCTGATCGGGCACGTACTCGTCGAAGATGCTCGTTCCCTCGAGGAAGTCCTCGGAGCAGCACACGAACGAGTCGACCTCGGCGCGCGGGTCCACGCCCGCGTCGAAGTACGCGCGCTGGGCCGCCTCGAACATCAGCTCCTTGTAGGACAGGCCGGCCACGATCGGGGCGAACCCGGCATGGCCGATGCCGACGACGGCGACCCTCGGCTCCACGTGGTCGATCCTCGCACGGTCGGGGCTGGATCGTCCCACGAGATCGCGCCGGTATGCTCCCGCCGTGGCGACCTCGAGCGGCGGGCTGCGGCGGATCCGCTGGGCGGCGGTGCTGCTCGCGATCGCGCTCGCGTACGGCGTGACCGGGTACATGCTGCTCCAGGGGTGGTCGTTCCTCGACGCGCTCTACATGACGGTCACGACGTTCACCACGGTCGGCTTCCGCGAGGTCCGACCGCTCGACGACGCCGGCCGCGTGTTCACGCTCTCGGTGATCGCGATCGGGGTCGCGCTCGTGCTCATCACGATCGCGCTCGCCGCGCAGTGGGTCATCGAGGGTCAGTGGGGCGAGCGGACCAGGAGGAAGCGCATGCAGCGACGGATCGACGGCCTGTCGGGCCACTACCTCATCTGCGCGTACGGCCGCGTCGGCCGGGCGATCGCCCGCGAGTTCGAGGCCGAGAGCGTCCCGTTCGTCGTGATCGACCCCAAGGAGGATCTGCAGGAACGCATGGAGCACGACGCCGTCCTGTACCTTATCGAGGACCCGTCCGAGGAGGGTGTGCTCCTCCGCGCCGGCGTTCGCCGGGCGCGCGGGCTCGTGTGCGCGGTCGACTCGGACGCGACGAACGTCTACATCACCTTGATGGCGCGGTCCTTGAACCCGGACCTGTTCATCGTCGCCCGTGCCTCGGAGCGCGGCTCGGACCAGCGCCTGTTGAAGGCGGGTGCGGACCGGGTCGTCTCGCCGTTCGTGAGTAGCGGGCGGCACATGGCGCTCGTCGCGCTGCGACCTCGCGCGGCCGACGTGGTCGAGGTCGAGTCGGCGGGCGCGAGCTCGCTCCGGCTCGAGGAGCTCCGGATCGAGGCCGGCTCGTCCACGGCCGAGCGCACGATCGCCGAGGCGATGGGCTCCACACCGGTCCTCGCGATCCGGCACCCCGGCGGCCAGATCACCGCGAACCCGCCCCCCGACCTGGTGCTCCGACCCGGCGACCTCGTCCTGATGATCGGCGAAGAGGACCTGCCCGCCGTGCGCCGCGGTTCCTAGCGCCGCGCGGACCCGGTCCCCGCCCGATGAACCAGATGCGTGGCGAGCGGGCCGACGACCGCGAGGAGGAGCACGTACGTGGCCGCGAGCGGACCGAGCTTCGGCTCGAGGCCGGCGGCGACCGCCAGGCCCGCGATCACGATCGAGAACTCGCCTCGGGCGACGAGCGCCCACCCCGCCCGGCGCCTGCCTCGCGGGCCGACCCCCGCCCTCCGCGCCCCCCACCACCCCGTCGCGAGCTTCGAGGCCGCGCCGACGGCCGCGAGGAGCGTCGCCGGGATCGCGACCGATGGGATCGACGACGGATCCACCTGGAACCCGAAGAACAGGAAGAACGCGCCGGCGAAGACGTCGCGGAGCGGACGGATCAGCCCTCGGGCTCGGGACGCGGCCGAGCCGGAGAACACGATGCCGGTGAGGAACGCCCCGACCGCCGCAGACACGTTCACCGCCTCGGCCGAACCCGCGACGACGAGCAGGATCCCGAGGAGGGCCAGGAGGAACGCCTCGTCCGACGGCGTGACGATCGCGCGGCTGAGGACGTCGCCGTACCGGGAGGCCAGGACCAGGATCCCGGCGACGAGCAACCCTGCCAGGGCGGCCTCCACCGCGATCTCGGACGCCTGGCCGCCGGTGAGCAGGATGCTCACGACCGGCAGGAAGACCGCCATCGCGAGGTCCTCGAAGACGAGGATCCCGAGGACGGTGGAGGTCTCCCGATTGCCCATCCAGCCGAGCTCGTCCAGGATCCTCGCGACGACGCCGGACGACGAGATGTACGTGACGCCTCCGAGCACCGTCGCCGCGAGCACGTCCCACCCCAGGAGCAGCCCGGCGAGGAAGCCGGGGATCGCGTTGAGGACGATGTCGACGCCGCCGACCGCGGCGCCGTCCCGGAGGCTGCGGACGAGGTCCTGCGCCGAGTACTCGAGCCCGAGCGAGAACAGCAGCAGGACGAGCCCGATCGTCGCCCCCGACTCGACGAACGCCTCGGCCGTGACGAGGGGGATCACGCCGCCCTCCCCGAACGCGAGACCCGCCAACAGGTACAGCGGGATCGGGGAGAACCCGAACCTCCCCGCGATGCGCGAAAGCACCGCCAGGAGCAGGACGACGCCGCCGAGCTCCAGGAGGAACAGCGGTCCGTGCACCGCTATCCGGTGCGAAGGAGGACGGCCAGCTCCTCGATCCCTCGGGGGGTGCCGACCACGACCAGGGTGTCTTCGGCCTGGAGGACCTGCTCGGGGCCGGGTGCGGGGACCGCGTCGTCCCCGCGGAGCACGGCGACGATCGAGACGCCGGTCCGGGTGCGCGCCTGCGTGTCGCCGATCGTTCCGCCGGCGAACGGCGAGCCCTCCTGGACCCGCAGCCAGTCGATCCCGAGCCCCGAGATCCGCTGCTGCAGCTGGTCGAGCTCGCGCGCGATCTGCGACCCGCCGAGGAGCTCGGCGAGCGTCCGACTGTCCTGTTCGTCGAGGCTGAGGATATCGCGGGAGGCGTCCGGGTCCCGGACGTCGTCCACGGTCAGCTCCTTGCGGCCCGATCGGTGGTGGATGACGGCCACGCGACGCCCGGACGCGGTCTGGAACTCGAAGCGGATCCCGACGCCCGGGAGCGGCGTCTCGCTCACCACGGTCCTCGCGTCGTCGTCCCTCGGCTCCGGTCGGGGGGCGCCGCGCCGCCGCATCACTGGCCGAGGATCCGCTTCTTCTGGTTCTGGAACTCCGCCTCGGTGAGGACGCCCCGGTCCCGGAGCTCGGCGAGGCGTTGGAGCTCGGTCGTGACCGACGGGGCGGACGGCGACGGGCCCGACCCGCCCTGGTACATCCGCTGCTTGTTCTCCTCGCCCTGCTGGTAGATCGTCCGCTGGACGTGCTCGGGGTTCCGGACGTTCGCGAACACGTTCCGCCCGTATTCGCTCGCGGACTGGATGATCAGGTCGCCCGCCCCGACGACCCGCTCGAGGATCGACTGCTGGAACCGCACGTCGTTGATCGCCTCGAGCGGGATCTCCATCGAGCGCTTCGCGATGAACCCCTCGCGGTGGATGATCCGGTCGGTCGTCACCGCGAAGTTCGACGTGGCCCACGCGATGAACCCGCGCAGCGGGTACCAGACCAGGATGACGAGTCCCAGCGCGAGCGCCCCCCACACGACCGCCGAGCGCCCCGCCCCGTCGTTGGGCGCCAAGTTCCACGCCAGGATGTACCCCGCCACGACCAGCACCGTCACGAGGGTCGGCATCACGAGTGCGATCCAGTGCGGGCGGAGGTCGAGGACGAGCTCCTCCCCCTCGATCAGCAGGCGGCGCGGGAACGGCATATCCGGACACTATCCCGGGTCGCCGAGGCCCGGCAACGCGTCGCCGCGAAGGTCCTCGACCTCGCCGAACCGCACGACCCGCACCCCGGCGTCGGACCGAACGACGAGCCCCCCCAGGACGTCGAGGTCCACGGCCTCCCCCTCGACGACCTCGCCCTCGGTGGTCGTGGCGCGCACCCGCCGGCCGATCGTCGAGCACACCCGGCGGTAGCGGTCCAGCACGGCCTCCGCGAACCCCGTCTCCGACGGCCGCGGTTCCCGCGCGAACCCTTCGAGGAAGGCGCCGAGGACCTCGGCCGCGTCCACGGCCCCGAGCGCCCCCGCGGCCGGGACGTCCGGCGCGGCCCCGAGGTTGAGACCGACGCCGAGCACCACGTACGCGAGCAGGCCGTCGCGAGACCGTGACTCCGCGAGGATCCCGCCGACCTTCGCGTCGTCCGCGAGCAGGTCGTTCGGCCACTTGCACCTGACCTTCGTCCCGGCGGTCCCCCGCAGCGCTTCCGCCATCGCCGCGCCGGCGAGGAGCGTGAGCAGCCCGCCGCGCTCCGGGGCGAGCTCGGGCCGCAGGATCACGGAGAAGAGGAGCGCGCCGGGCTCGTCGAGCCACCGCCTCCCGAGGCGCCCCCGGCCCTCGATCTGGTGCCCCGCGGCCACGAGCGTCCACTGCGGCGCCCCGGCGTCGGCGAGCTCGAGCGCCGTGGCCTGCGTGGACCCGGTAACCTCATCGAACCGCACGGGGGCGTTCGAGCCGATCCGCTCGAGGGCGGAGCGCAGCGCGGCGTCGGACAACGGCAACGTTTGACTCCCGGTCGGCCTGAGACGATTATCGCGACCCGGAGCGACCCGTGGCCAAGATCCGCATCCTGATCGCGAACCGCGGCGAGATCGCGGTCCGCATCATCCGCACCCTGCGCGAGCTCGGCCTCCGCTCGGTCGCCGTGTACTCGGACGCGGACCGGGACGCGCTCCACGTCCAGATGGCGGACGAGGCGTACCACATCGGCCCGGCGCTCGCCGCCGACTCGTACCTGTCGATCGGCGCCGTCCTCGAGGCCGCGCGCAAGGCTCGGGCGACGGCGATCCACCCGGGCTACGGCTTCCTGTCCGAGCGCGCGCACTTCGCGCAGGCGGTCATCGAGTCCGGCTACGTCTTCGTCGGCCCCTCGCCCGAGGCGATCGAGACGATGGGCGACAAGGCCGCCGCGCGGCAGGCCGCCGAGCGAGCCGGCGTCCCCATCGTCCCGGGGACGATCGAGCCGGTCGGCGTCGACGAGGCCCGACGCGAGGCCGAGCGCATCGGGTACCCGGTCATGGTGAAGGCCGCCTTCGGCGGCGGCGGGCGTGGGATGCTCGTGGTCCGCAAGCCCGAGGACCTCGAGGGTGCGCTCGCGCGCGCGACCCGCGAGGCGACGTCCTACTTCGGCCGCCCGGAGGTCTTCCTCGAGCGGTACATCGAGCGCGGCCACCACGTCGAGGCCCAGGTCCTCGCGGACACCCACGGGACGATCGCGTTCCTTGGCGAGCGCGACTGCTCCGTCCAGCGCCGCCACCAGAAGCTGATCGAGGAGACGCCCTCGCCGATCGTCGACGCGGAGCTGCGGACCCGCCTCGGAGAGGCCGCGATCGCGCTCTCGAAGGCCTCGGGCTACGTGAACGCCGGCACGGTCGAGTGCATCGTCGACGAGGATGGCGAGTTCTACTTCCTCGAGATGAACACGCGCCTGCAGGTCGAGCACACGGTGACCGAGATGGTCACCGGTCTCGACCTCGTCGCGCTGCAGATCGCCGTCGCGCTCGGCGAGCGGGTGGACGTCGACGGCTTCGAGCCCAGGGGGCACGCGATGCAGTGCCGCATCAACGCCGAGGACCCCACCCGGAACTTCCTGCCTGGGCCAGGCCGCGTCACGCGGTACCGCGAGCCGTCCGGCCCGTTCGTACGGGTGGACTCGGCGATCCGGGAGGGCAAGGAGATCCCGGCGGACTACGACTCGATGTTCGCGAAGCTCGTCGTCTCGGGGGACCACCGCGAGCGCACGCGGCGCCGGATGCTGCGGGCTCTCGACGAGTTCCACGTCGAGGGCGTCCCGACGACGATCCCGCTCCATCGCTGGATCCTGAACAGCGCGGAGTTCCGTCGCGCGACGCACACCACGACCTGGCTCGAGCAGGCCCTGCGCGAGGCCGAGCTTCCGGGCGCCGACTGGTCGAGGGCGGCGAGCGGCGAGCCACCCGGCGTCCCCGCGGAGCTGCTCGTCGAGATGGACGGGCGGCGGGTGCCGATCCGGATCTTCGACCATCGCCGGGACCACGCGCCGAAGCCGCCGGCCCGGCACACCGGCCACGGCGGCGAGCACGTCCACAGCGTGATCGCCGCGCCGATGCAGGGCACGATCCTCCGCGTCCTCGTCGAGCCCGGCCAGGAGATCCAGGCGGGCGACGTGATCTGCATCCTCGAGGCGATGAAGATGGAGAACGCGGTCCCCGCGCCGCGCGAGGGCGTGGTCTCCGAGCTGCCCATCGACGCCGGTCAGATCGTGCAGGTCGGCCAGACGCTTGCCGTCATCGACTGACGCCCGCCTCCACGGCCTGAGGCCCAGCGTCGTCCGGCGCGTCCGCGGGCGGGCCGTCGGGGATCCACAGGCGGAAGACCGTTCCGTCCGGGCCGCTGCGCTCGAGCCAGAGCCGGCCTCCGATCGCGTCGGCGAGCCGGCGGCAGATGTACAGGCCGAGGCCCGTGCCGCCCACGCTCCGCGTGGTCGAGCTGTCCACCTGGTAGAAGCGGTCGAAGATGCGCTCCTGCGCCTCCTCGGGGATCCCGTGTCCCTCGTTCTCGACGGAGACCAGCAGGCCGTCGCCCGTCGACGCGCCGCGCACCGTGATCTTGGTGTCGGGGGGCGAGTACTTCAGCGCGTTCTCGACGAGGTTCGAGACGATCTGGTGCACCTTGCCTTCGTCCGTCTCCACGATCCGAAGGCTCGGGTCGAAGCGCAGGTCGAAGGCCTGGCCGTGGCCGCTCGCTTGGAGCTCCTCGACGACGTGGCGCGCCACGTCGGACAGCGACACCGGCGAGAGCGAGAGCGGCTCGACCTCGGACTCCAGCCGGGACACGGCCAGCAGCTGCTCGATCAGCCGTCGCAGGCGCTCGCTCTGGCGATCGGCCGCCTCCAGGAACGCGCGCTCCTCCTTGCTCGCGAGGCGCGGCCCGAGCTGCAGCATCGTCTTGATGTAGCCCTGGATCGACGTCAGCGGCGTCCGCAGCTCGTGCGACACGACCGCCGCGAAGTCGTCCTTCATCCGCCCGAGCTCCTTCTCCTGCTCGAGCGCCTGCTCGAGCCGGTGGACGAGCTCGGTGTTGTGGAGCGAGGCGGTGGCGCCGAGGTACACGGCGGCGACCGGCACGACCATGAGGGGCACGAGCCACACGTCCGTCTCGGCCAGGACGATCACCACGGGCGCGAGGGCGCACAGGGCGGCCGCCGTCGCCGCCTGGAACAGCAGGTCGTCCAGGAGGTAGGCCCGGACCGACACGCCCTGCGAGAGCGCGATCGCGGTCCCGGTGAGGCCGTCGTTCACGACCAGGAAGGCCACGGCCGCGAGCGTGAGCGGGCCGAGGACCGCCGCGGACATCTCGCGCGGCCCGCCGAGCATCGTGTAGACCGCTCCGGCGGCAGCGACGGACAGCACGTACTGCGCCACGTTGAAGATCGTCTTCCACGGCGACTTTCGGTTGACGACGTCGCCGACGAGCGAGGCGAACGCGAACACCGCGGCGGCCGCGGCGGTGCCGAACGCCAGGAGGATCGCGATGCCGAACGTCGTGGAGATGCCGATCTCCTCGACCTGTCCGGCACGAGGGGCGCGGATCGGTAGCAACTCACCGGCCACCGCGAGCCCGGCGCACAGCCAGAACACGGCGGGATCCGCCTCGATCGCTGCGGTGTCGATCCGCGGGATCAGGACCGCGAGGACCGCGAGACCCGCGAGGGAGACGGCGGCGGCGAACAGGCGCCCACGATCGGGGTGGGCGCCGACGACATCACGGGACGGCAGCGCAGCGCTCATCCGTACAGAAATCGGCTCCCCGAGGAGCGGGGTTGAGGCTCGGTCGCGCTCGGGACTCAGCGCGGGATCTTCTTCGGCGCGCCAAGGACGAAGGCCAACACCAGGAGCAGCGCCGGCGAGTACCAGAGACTGCGGAGCCTCTGCCTCATCGCTCGGTCACCTCCTTCGCCTGCGGCGCCGCACGGACCGCGTGCCGCGCTCGTCGTACTGCACGGTAGCGGTGTCGCGGGGTGGAAGACATCGGTCACCGGCACCAAACCGAGATAGGGACAGGCCTTCGACGGGGCCCCCGGTCGGGGGACAGCAGATGTGGGATGTTGCGCCGACGGCGCTCCGCTCCTCCTGAGCTCGGGATGGCCCGACCGGTAGGCTGGCGGGACCCCGGACGGAGCGGAGGCTCGGTGATCCTCGTCGTGGCGCTGGTCCTCGCGCTGGCGCTCGTGCCGCTCGGCGGAGGGCGGCTCCGCCGCCTGTCGACCCTGCGCCTGCGGTCGCCGGGGCTGCTCTGGCTGGCGCTCGGCACCCAGGTGGCGCTCATCGCGTTCCCCGGGGACGAGACCCCGTGGCGGATCGCCCTGAACGTGGCGACCTACCCGCTCGGCCTCGCCTGGGTGGGGATGAACCGTCACGTCCCCGGGATGTGGGTCGTGGGGGTCGGCGCCGCCTGCAACCTCGTGGCGATCCTCGCGAACGGCGGGGTGATGCCGGCCTCGGCGTGGGCGTACGAGGTCGCCGGGCTCTCGGACGGGCCGGGCTCCTTCACGAACTCCGCGGTCCTGGCCGACCCGAAGCTGCTCGTCCTCGGCGACGTGCTGCCGATCCCCTCGTGGGTGCCGTTCGCGAGCGTCGTCAGCGTGGGAGACGTCCTCATCGTGCTCGGCGTGGCGTACGCGATCCACCGGGTCTCCGGGTCGCGCCTCGCCGGGCGCGCTCGACCCTCCGAGGGCTCGCCGGCCGACACCCGCTGAGAGCGGCTCAGGCCCCGGGCCGACCCCAGGCGTCGCGCCCCGTCACGCGGAACCCGGCGTCGTGGATCTTGTAGGCCCGATTGACCGAGATGAGCAGCGCGGTCATCGTCTCGGCGATCCGCGCCTGCGTGAGGTCTCCGGCGTCCACCCACCGCAGGTTGGGGATCCGGTCGATCAGCTCGCCGACCGTCGCCTTCGCCTCCTTGTCGGTGCCGCAGACGAACACGTCGCTGTCCATCGGGCGCTCGAGGGCCTGGAGCTGCTCGCCGCTCACCGTGTGGAACGCCGCGACCATCTTCACGCCCGGGTCGAGGATCGCCTTGGCCTGCTCGGCCGCCGAGCCGTGCCACGGGCGCACCACGTGCCACGCGCGGCCACCGACGGCCGTCGCGAGGGGGCTCGTGCAGTCCACGACGATCCTGCCGGCCGCGACGTGCGCCTTGATCGCCCGGTAGATGTCGGCCTGTCCGGCGAACGGGACCGTGACGAAGGTCACGTCGCCGCGCTCGGCGGCCTCCTCGTTCGTCGTGCCGCTCACCTTCGCGTCACCGCCCAGGATCCCGACGGCCTTCTCGGCGGTGGTCGCGCCCTTCTCGGCGGAGCGCGAGCCGATGATCACGTGCTCACCTGCGCGGGCAAGGCGGAGCGTGAGGCCGAAGCCCTCCTCGCCCGTCCCGCCGATCACTGAGATGTCCA
>DAIUEM010000047.1:0-10866 GCA_036845105.1 Actinomycetota bacterium
GAGGGCACGAACCTCTGCAGTTGTCGGGTGGATGCTACCGCGCCCCGCTCCCGCTGGGGAGCGGGCCCCCTGGGGCCCCGGCTGGCCTCCCGCGGGCCTGGGCACTATGCTCGTCGAGAGGTCGCCGGGTGCGCAGGGTCGTCGGGTGTTTCGTGCTTGCCCTGGTCGCCGCCGGTTGTCGCGCGGCGGCCCTGCCCGTCCCGCCGTCCCCCGGCGACGGCACCCCCGAGATCCACGAGTCGCCCAGCCCGTTCCGCTCGGTCACCGTCGGGTCCGTCCGAGCCGTGATCCCCGACGAGTGGCGCCCGATCCCCGCGTTCGACGACGACGACCCACGGGAGGGCATCGTCGCGCGACCGAGGCCGGGGGCATGGGAGGACGGTCAGATCCGCGAGGGCATGGCCGCGCTGTGGGTCGACGGCGCGAAGGTCGGCGTTCCCTCCGACTACTACTACCTCGCCGCGACGAGCCACGCGCTCGACCTCATCACGCGCTCGCGGGACTGCCGCACGACACGGGAGACCGTCATCGTGGACCACCTGCCCGCGTACGCGGCGGGCGACGCCGACTCGCCGGGCGACTTCATCGCCCGAGGGCACGGACGGTGCGAGGTGGACCAGGTCCCCACGCGCTGGGCGTACTTCGTGGCGGCGCCGGGCTACGGGCCGGCCCGGCAGATCGGGATCCCGAGCTCGGGGCTCTACGTGGTCGTCGCCGTGATGCCGGACGGGCCGAAGGCGCCCTCGGTGCTGAACAAAGTCCTGCTCCGCACGGAGTTCGCCGGCGCCACGATCGAGGACTTCATCGCCGCCGCGCTGCTGGCGTAACGCTCAGCGGGGGTTCCGGTCGACGAACGGCGTCTCCGTGACCGTCGCGGCCGCCGGACGGCCGCGGACGTCGATCGTCACGCGCTCCCCGGGCCCGAAACGATCCGCCGGCGCGAGGTACGCCAGCGCGATCCCGGTCCCGAGCGTCGGCGAGAACGTGCCGCTCGTGACGCTGCCGACGAGCTCGTCCCCCGCCCTGACCTCCTGGTGCTGGCGCGGGATGTGGCGACGTCCCTCGGTGACCAGGCCGCGGAGCCGCGACGGCGCGCCCTGCTCGCGCTGGCGCACGAGCACCTCTTTGCCGGGCAGGTCTTCCTTGTCCAGCGCGACCGCCCACCCGGATCCGGCCTCGATCGGCGTCCGGTCGGGGCGCAGGTCCTGGCCGTAGAGCGGGTAGCCCATCTCCAGCCGGAGCACGTCGCGGGCGCCGAGCCCGCACGGCTCGATCCCGAAGGCGGCGCCGACGTCCGAGAGCTCGTCCCACAGGTTCGCGGCGATCTCCGGCGGGCCGAACAGCTCGAAACCGAGCTCGCCCGTGTAGCCCGAGCGCGTGAGGACGAACGGAACACCGTCGAACGTCGCCTCGAGACCCCCCATGTACGCGAGATCGGCGGCCTCGGGGAACCGCGTGCCCACGGTCTCGAGGGCCCGAGGGCCCTGGACGCCGAGGAAGCACCACGCGGGATGGGGCTCGACGGCGTCGGCGCCGGCGGCCTCGGACAGCCGGGCGACGATCCGGTCCGTGTTCGAGGCGTTCGGGACGACGAACCATCGCTCCTCGGACAGCCGGTACACGATGAGGTCCTCGTCGACGCCGCCGCGCTCGTTCAGGACGAGGTTGTACTGGGCGCGGCCGACCTGCACCTTCCCGAGGTCGTTCGACAGGATCCGCTGGAGCGCCGGGAGCGCCCGGGGCCCGCGCACGTCGACCTTCCCGAGGTGCGAGAGGTCGAAGAGCCCGACGCGCTCGCGGACCGCCCGATGCTCGGCGAGCACGCCCTCGTACTCGATGGGCATGAGCCAGCCGCCGAACGGCCCGAACTTCGCGCCGAGCTCCACGTGCGCAGCCTCGAGCGGGCTGTGTCGGAGCGCGTCGACCACGCCTCCATCCTACGTTCACCACTGGGGCGGTAGCATGGTCGCTCGATGGGGGACGCGTACGACGTACTCGTGATCGGCGGGGGCACGGGAGGCTACTCCTGCGCCCTTCGTCTGGCGCAGCTCGGCAAGCGCGTCGCCCTCGTCGAACGCGACGACCGCATCGGCGGCACCTGTCTGCTGCGCGGGTGCATCCCGACGAAGGCCCTGCTGCAGTCGGCCGCGGTCATGGACAGCGTCCAGCGGTCCGAGGAGTGGGGCGTGAAGGCGAAGGGCCAGCCCGACTGGCCGCAGATCCGCGCCTTCGAGGACAGGATCGTCGACAAGCTCGTGAAGGGCGTCACCGGCCTGCTGAAGGGTCGCAAGGTCGAGGTCGTCCACGGCACCGCGCAGCTCCTGCCGGGCCCGGCGGTCGAGGTCGACGGGCGCCGGCTCGAGGCAACAGACGTCGTGCTCGCGACCGGCTCGCGGCCCAAGCTGCTGCCGGGTCTCGAGGTCGGCGAGCGCATCCTCACCTCGGACCAGGCGCTGTGGGAGCCGGCTCCGGCCTCGGCCGTGATCATCGGGGCCGGCGCGATCGGCCTGGAGTTCGCGAGCTTCTACCGCTCGTTCGGCGCCGAGGTCACGGTGGTCGAGATGCTCCCGGCGCTCGCGCCGCTCGAGGACACCGACGTGTCGAAGGAGATCGCACGGGCGTTCCGCAAGCGTGGGATCACCGGCGTGCCGGGAGCCTCCGTGAAGGAGGTCGAGGACACCGGCAAGAGCGTCCGCGTCACGTACGAGGCGAAGGGCAAGACGACCACCGCCGAGGCCGACGTCTGCCTCGTGGCGGTCGGCCGCGGACCGGTGACCGAGGGCCTCGAGCTCGGGGCCGCCGGCGTGGAGCTCGACCGCGGGTTCGTGAAGGTGGACGGGCAGCTGCAGACCACCGTCCCGCACGTGTGGGCGGTCGGCGACGTGGCGGCGACCCCGCTACAGCTCGCGCACGTCTCCTTCACCGAGGGCTACGCGGTCGCCGAGCGCATCGCCGGCATCGACGTGCCCGAGATCGACTACGCGGGCATCCCGCGCGTCACGTATTGCACGCCGGAGATCGCCTCGGTCGGCCTCACCGAGGCGCAGGCCGTCGAGCGCGGCCACGAGGTCGACGTCGAGGTCTTCAACTTCCAGGGCGTGGGCAAGGCGAACATCGTCGGCGAGGGCGGCATCGTGAAGCTCGTCGCGGGCAAGGGCGGCCCGGTCCTCGGCGTGCACATGGTCGGCCCGCACGTCACCGACCTCGTCGCCGAGACGATGCTGATCGTGAACTGGGAGGCGGTGCCCGCCGAGGTCGCGGCGCTCATCCACCCCCACCCCAGCCTGTCCGAGGCGATCGGCGAGGCGCACCTCGCGCTCGCCGGCAAGCCGTTGCACGGAGCGTAGGAGAAGCGGTGGCGACCAAGATCGACGAGATGGCGATGACGGCCGAGCAGGATTGGCGGGCAGGCCTCTCCGACGACCAGCTCCGCGACGTCCTGCACATGCTGAAGCTCTGCCGCTACTTCGACGAGCGGATGGAGGCCCTGTACCGGCAGGGTCGCCTGCCGGGCGCGATCTACTCGGGCCGCGGCCAGGAGGGCACCCACGTCGGGGTCACGTACGCCCTGCGCGAGGATGACTCGCTGTTCCCGACCCACCGCGACCTGTCCGCGCAGCTCACGAAGGGCCTCGACCTGAAGCGCGTGATGGCTCAGTTCTGGGGCCGCATCGACGGCTACACGCGGGGCCGTGACGGGAACAGCCACATCGGCGACTGGTACGGGAGCCGCACGTGGACCGTGATGTCCCACCTGCCGATCGCCTACCCGGTCGCCTGCGGCGCCGCGCTCGCGTACAAGCGGCGCGGCGAGCCGCGCGTCGCGATGGCGATCTGCGGGGACGGCTCGACCTCGAACGGCCGCTGGCACGAGGCGCTGAACACCTCGGCGATCTACCAGCTGCCCGTCGTCTGGGTCGTGAACAACAACCAGTACGCGTATTCGGCGCCGAACTCGCTCGAGGTGGCGACGCCGACGATCGCCGAGCGCGCCGACGCGTACGGGATGCCCGGTGTGCGCGTGGACGGCCAGGACGTGCTCGAGGTCTACCGGGCCGCCCACGAGGCGGTCGAGCGCGCGCGCGAGGGCCTCGGCCCGACGCTGATCGAGTCGGTGAGCCTCCGCTGGCGCGGCCACGCCGGTCACGACCCGGCGAAGTACGTGCCGAAGGCGCTCCTCGACGAGTACATGGAGAACAAGGACCCGGTCCGCCGGTTCCAGGAGCTGCTGCGCTCGCACGAGGTCGTGGACGAGGCGGCGATCGCCGACATCGAGGAGCGCATCAAGACCGAGTTCCAGGAGGGCTACGAGTTCGCGCAGTCCTCGCCGTTCCCCGTGCCCGAGGAGGCCACGATGGGCCTGTGGGTCGAGGACGGGTATTGGCAGCGAGAGCCCTCGCGCGAGGGCGGGACCCAGGCCTGATGGCGACGAAGACGCTCGAGGCGGGGGCGGCCGGACACGGCGCGGAGCCGCGCGGCAAGCGCTCGGAGGCCGGGGAGGCCACGTATCTGATCGCGATCGCCGAGGCGCTGTGGGAGGAGATGGAGCGCGACGAGCGCGTCTTCCTCCTCGGCGAGGACATCGGCGTGTACGGCGGCGCGTTCAAGGTGACGGAGGGCTTCATCGATCGCTTCGGCCCCGAGCGTGTGATGGACACCCCGATCGCCGAGGAGACGATCGTCGGCATGGCGCTCGGCGCCGCGATGGAGGGCTTCCGCCCCGTGGCCGAGTTCCAGTACGCCGACTTCATGTCGAGCGGGTTCGACGAGATCACGACGGCGCTCGCGCGGTACCACTACCGCAGCGGCGTCCCCGCGCCGGTCGTCCTGCGCGCGCCGTCCGGCGGCGGCGTGCGCGCCAGCAGCTTCCACTCGTTCAACCCCGAGCCGTGGTTCGCCCACACGCCCGGGCTGAAGGTGATCTGCCCCGCGTTCCCCGGGGACGCCAAGGGCCTGCTGAAGTCGGCGATCCGCGACGACAACCCGGTCGTGTACCTCGAGCACAAGTGGATCTGCCGGCGCGTGAAGGAGGTCGTGTCCGAGGACCCCGACTTCCTCGTCCCGATCGGGAAGGCGAACGTCCTGCGCCCGGGCACGGATCTGTCGATCGTGACCTACGGGATGATGGCGCACCAGGCGCTCGAGGCCGCCGAGGAGCTCGCGCAGCGGGGCGTGTCCGCCGAGGTCGTCGATCTGCGCACGATCCAACCGCTCGACACGGAGACGGTGCTCGGGTCGGTGGCCAAGACCAGTCGCGCGCTCGTGCTGTACGAGAGCCACCGGTTCCTCGGCGTCGGCGCCGAGGTCGCCTCGGTCATCGCCGAGGAGGCGTTCGAGCACCTCGACGCGCCCGTCGCGCGCCTCGCGCCCCCGAACGTCCCCGTGCCCTTCTCGCCCACGCTCGAGGACGCCTACCTGCCGCAGGTTTCGGACATCGTCGACGCGGTCGACAAGCTCACCGCGTGGTGATACGGAGGACCCCATGACGTCCGTGAAGATGCCCCAGCTCGGAGAGACCGTCGTCGAGGGCACGATCCTGAAGTGGCTGAAGGCCGAGGGCGAGACCGTCGAGCTCGACGAGCCGCTGTTCGAGATCTCCACCGACAAGGTGGACACCGAGGTACCGTCGGTCGCGTCGGGCACGCTGACGAAGATCCTCGTTCCCGAGGGGTCGACGGTCTCGGTCGGGACGGAGCTCGCGGTGATCGAGGGCGATGGCGCCGAGGCTCCCACGGCGGAGGGCGCCGGGGCCGGGCCCGCGGAGCCCCCTTCGCAGCCCGCTGCGGCGCCGGCCGAGGCCGCGCCGGCGGGGGTCGGTGGGGACGGGGGCTCAGGAGGCTCCTCCGCTCCGGCCCCGGCTCCGGCGGAGGGCGCTCCGACGCCGTCGCCGATGACCACCGCCGCACAGGCGGCGCCGCTGCCGGATCGCGGGCCTCGCTCGCAGATCCTGTCCCCGCTCGTGCGGCGGCTCGCCGCCGAGCATGGCGTCGATCTCTCCACGGTGCAGGGGACGGGGACCGGGGGACGGATCACGAAGAACGACGTGTTGGCCGCGGCCTCGGCTCCCGCCGCGACGGCTCCGACCGCGGTGCCCGCCGCTGCGGGGGCGCCGGCGGCGTTCCAGGCTGCGCCGGTCCCCGCACCGGCGGCGGTGGCGGGGGGCGAGGAGGTCGTGCCGGTCCCGCGCGTCCGGGGGCTGATCGCCGAGCACATGAAGCGGTCGCTCGAGGTCTCGGCGCGGGCGTGGAACGCGGTCGAGGTCAACATGGAGAACGTGGCTCGGCTTCGCGAGCGGCTGAAGGACGCATTCAAGGCTCGCGAGGGATTCAGCCTCACCTACATGCCGTTCGTGACCCGAGCGGTCACCGAGGCCCTCCTCGCGTACCCGATGGTGAACTCAGAGCTCCGCGGCGACCAGATCGCCGTGAAGCACTACGTGAACATGGGGATCGCCGTGAGCTACGACGAGGGACTCATCGTGCCGGTACTGAAGGGCGCGGACACGATGAACCTGCTCGGCATCGCACGCGGCATCAACGACCTCGCGACGCGGGCGCGGGCGAAGGCGCTCAATCCGGACGAGATCCACGGCGGCACGTTCACGATCACGAACCCTGGACCGTTCGGCTCGCTCATCAGCGTGCCGATCATCAACCAGCCCGAGAGCGCGATCCTGGGGTTCGACACGGTCGAGAAGCGTCCGGTGGTGATCGACGACGCGATCGCGATCCGCCACATGGTCTACCTGTCGCTGTCGTGGGATCACCGCCTGATCGACGGCGCCCTCGCGTCGCAGTTCCTCTCGCGGGTGAAACAGAACCTCGAGACCTGGGACTTCGCCGAGGACCTGGCGCTCTGATCGGCATGCGGTCCGGGCGGCTCATCCGGCCCGCAGGTCCGATCCCGTACGCGGACGCGAACGCGTTCATGCACGAGCTCGCGGAGGCGCGTCTGCGGGGCGAGGGCCAGGACACGCTGATCCTGCTCGAGCACCCGCCCGTGTACACGGCCGGGCGGACCTCGAAGGACAACCATGTCGTGTGGACCGAGGAGCAGATCCGCCGCGCCGGCGCCGAGCTGCACTTCATCGACCGCGGCGGCTCGCTGACCTTCCATGGGCCCGGACAGCTCGTCGGGTACCCGATCGTCGATCTCGGCTCTCGGCCCGAGGCGCTCGCGCACGTGCGCAGGCTCGAGGAGGTCGTGATCCGAGCCGCCGCCGACGTCGGTGTCTCGTTGCACCGCAGCGATGTCCAGACGGGCGTGTGGTCGGGCGGGCTCAAGGTCTGCGCGATCGGCGTCCGCCTGATGCGGATGCGTGTGAGCCTGCACGGATTCGCGCTCAACTGCACGACCGATCTGTCGTGGTTCGACGCGATCGTCCCGTGCGGCCTGGGCCACACGGGCGTGACCTCGCTGTCCGAGCTCGCCGGGCGCGAGGTCACGGTCGACGAGATGGCCCCCATCGTCGCCCGCAGGTTCGAGGAGGTCTTCGACCTCCGCTTCGAGCGGGAGGAGCGGGCGTGGCCGACGGCGGCGCTCACGCCGGCGGCGGGCTGACGTCCGGCGGGCGCATCCACGAGGCCGCCGCTCGCGGGTACGAGGCCGCCGTCGAGCACTACCGGCGCGGCCGCCCGACCTACCCGGACGATGCGGTGACGTACCTCGTGCAGCAGCTGCGCATCGGCCCCAGGTCGGACGTGGTCGAGCTGGGCGCGGGCACCGGCAGGTTCACGGAGCTCATCGTGCACACGGGTGCCGCGATCACGGCGATCGAGCCGGTCGCCGCGATGCGCGAGGCGCTCGAGCGCGCATGTCCCACCGTCACCGTCCGCGACGGCACCGCCGAGGAGATCCCGCTGCCCGACGGCTCCGCGGACGCCCTGGTGGCCGCCCAGTCCTTCCACTGGTTCGACGGCGACCGCGCGCTCCCCGAGATCCACCGCATCCTGCGCCCGGGTGCGCGCCTCGGCCTGATCTGGAACGTCCGTGACGAGTCGAGCGACTGGGCCGAGCGCCTGACCGCCATCTTCGACCGGCTCGCCGGGCCCGACGCACCGCGGTACAGGAACCGGACGTGGCGCCGCGCGTTCGAGGAGACCGAGCTGTTCGGGCCGCTGCACCGCTCGCTCGCGTGGCACGCGCACGCGGTCACCCCGGAGGGCTTCGTCGACCGCGTGATGAGCGTGAGCTACGTGGCCGGCGCCCCGCCCGAGGAGCGCGAGCGCGTGCTCCACGAGGTGCACGAGATGCTGGCGTCCGATCCCGAGCTCGCGGGCAGGCGCGAGATCCTCATGCCCTACCGCACCGACGTCTTCTGGTGCGAGCGCCGGTGAGCTACGCGTCGGCGACGAGCGCGTACCGAGGACGGCGCTCGAGCCGGCCGAGCGGCCACGGCTCGTGCATCTCGGCCGCCCACTCGACGTCGCGGAGCCGCTTGATGCGCACGGCGCGCCAGCCGGCCCGGTAGACGGATCCGACCATCGGCACGGGGCTCGACTGCCCCGCCAGCGGGAGCTCGCGCAGGATCTCGTCGGGGTACGGCGCGTGGTGGTCCTCCGGGATCCGCATCAGCGCGCGCAGACGCTCGGCGACGAGGTCCTTCGTGCGCGTGAACAGGTCGCGCTGGCCCCAGACGCCCTCGAACAGGACGAGCCGGCCGCCGGCGCCCATGACCTCGCGCCAGGCGCGCAGCGCGCCCTCGGGGTCGGGCAACGTCCAGAGCACGTGGCGCTCGATCACCGCGTCGAACGGTCCCGACGGCGGCTCGGTCCCGGAGCCCACGACGAACCCGAGCTCCAGCCCGCGCTCGGCCGCCTTGCGCCTGGCGACGGCGAGCATGCCCTCCGACAGGTCCAGGGCGGTCACGCGGTGGCCGAGCTCGGCCGCGAGGAGCGACAGGGCCCCCGTTCCGGCGCCGATGTCCAGCACGCGGGCCGGCGGCTCGGGCAGCGCCTCGCGGAGCGCCTGGCGCCACGCCGCGGCCTCGAGCGGGTCGCTGATCGCGTGCGACTTCGCCTCGTCGTACGTGTGCGAGTCGCGGTCCCACCACTCGCGGATCGTGTCGTGGACGTCGGCCATCGCTCCGATCCCTTCCCGTCGTCTCAGAACAGCGCGTTCGCCATCTTGCGCCGGTACTCCGGCACGAGCTCGTGCTCCTCGCCGAGGACGGCGAAGACCTCGAGCATCGCCTGCCGGGCGTCGGGGTCGTCGCCGAGCGCACCCACCATGCCGTCGAGCGCCTCGCGCCACCTCCCCTGCGCCGCGAGCCGCTTGGCCGAGGCCAGCGTGCCGGGCTCGGACGCCGTCGCCCACGAGGCGATCTCGAGCTCGGCGAGGATCTTCTCCGCCTCGGGGTCCGGCAGGAGCGGCATGAGCGTCTGGCGGGCCTCCGTCGCCGCGCCCCGCTGCGCGAGGATCCGGCCGAGGCCGAGCCGCGCCGTGCGGTTGTCTCCGTCGGTCTCGAGCGCCGCGCGGAACTTCGCCTCGGCGTCGTCGAGGTCGCCTTCGACCTCCTCCTCGAGCGCATCCTCGGCGCCGAGGTCGGCGTCGGACGGCATGAGCCGGTCCACGAACTCGTTCACGGCCTGCTCGGGATACGCCCCGATGAACATGTCCACCGCGGCCCCGTCGCGGAACCCGACCACGGTCGGGATGCCCTGCGACTTCACGGCTTGGAGCAGCGCCTGCCCCACGCCCTGCGAGTCCACGTCCAGCTTCGCGAGCAAGAACCCGCCCTTGCGCTCCTCGGCCACCTTCTCGAGGATCGGGCCGAGCACCCGGCATGGGCCGCACCACGCCGCCCACAGGTCCACCACGACCGGACGCTCCTTCGACCCCTCGATCACGACCTGCTCGAAGTTCTCGTCCGTGACCTCGATCACCACCGTCTCCATCCTTCCCACCTTTCCCCTCAGGCTACCTTCGCCCGGCGCAACAGCAGGGCGTTCAGCGCCACCAACAGGCTCGACCCGCTCATCGCGAGCGCCGCGATCTCGGGCCGGAGCGTCAGACCGGCCCACGCGAAGGCGCCGCCGGCGATCGGCAGGGCGAGCGCGTTGTACCCGACCGCCCAGCCGAGGTTCTGTCGCATCTTCCTCACGGTCGCGCGCGACAGGCTCATCGCCGTCGCCACGTCCGCCGGGTCCGCTCGCATCAGCACCACGTCGGCGGTCTCCATCGCCACGTCGGTGCCGGTGCCGATCGCGATCCCCACGTCGGCCCGCGCGAGCGCCGGCGCGTCGTTCACGCCGTCGCCGACCATGCCGACCGTGCGGCCCTCGTCCTGCAGGGCCGAGACCTGCCGCTCCTTGTCCTCGGGCCGGACCTCGGCGAGCACGCGCGTGATCCCGAGCTCGCGGGCCACCCGGTCGGCCGTCGCACGATTGTCGCCGGTGAGCATGACGACCTGGACGCCCTCGGCCCCGAGGCGCTCGACGGCGTGCCTCGCCGTCTCTCGCACCCCGTCGGCGAGGGCGATCACGCCGGCGGCACGACCATCGACGGCGACGTAGGCGACCGTGCGGCCGGCCCCCTGCAGCTCGGCCCCGACCGTGCCGACGCCGTCGAGCTCGACGCCCTCCGCCTCGAGCAGGCGGCGGCTCCCGACGGCGATCCGTCGCCCCTCGATCTCGGCGACGGCGCCGGCGCCCGCGACCGCGCGGAACCCTCTCGCCCTCGGGACCTCGAGACCACGCGCGTCGGCGGCCTGGACGATCGCCTCGGCGAGTGGGTGCTCGCTCTCGCGCTCGACCGCGGCGGCGAGGCGGAGCACCTCGGACTCGCCGAGCCCGTCCGTCCGCACGGCGTCCACGGACGGCTCGCCCATCGTCAGGGTGCCCGTCTTGTCGAAGACCACCGTCGTGA
>DAIUEM010000048.1:0-10659 GCA_036845105.1 Actinomycetota bacterium
GGCGTACAACGACCAGAAGGGGTTCGTGCGCGGCGACCGCCTGATCCAGGCGACGGCCCGCATCATCCAGGACGCCGTCGTCGAGTTCGCGGGCGCGGACGGGTTCGTCGGTCACGTCGGCGGCGACGACTTCGTCGCCGTCACGCCGCCCGACGTCGCCGAGGACATCGCGAAGCGGATCGTCGAGCGGTTCGACGCCGAGATCACCGAGTTCTACGACCCCGAGGACGTCGAGCGCGGCTACGTCGAGGTCGAGGACCGCAAGGGCGTCCTGCAGCGCCTGCCTCTGGCGGGCGTCTCGGTCGGCATCGCGACGACGAGCGTCCGCACGTTCGCCCACTACGGCGAGGCGGTCTCGGTCGCCACCGAGATGAAGCAGTTCGCCAAGCGCGAGTCCGGCTCGAGCTACGCCGTCGACCGCCGCACCACGACCTAGCCGGCGCTCCTCGTCGCACCTGGAACGCACGCCGTCCGAGGGCCTATACTTCCTGGTCGAAAGCCTGTCTTCGGGGCGGGGTGCAAATCCCCACCGGCGGTGAGAGTCCGCGACCCCTCGGCGGCCAGTCGGGGGTGGACCCGGTGGAACTCCGGGACCGACCGTGAGAGTCGGGATGGGAGAGGACGGGCGGTGCCGGCCGCGGCGTGAGCCGCGCGGCTTCCTGCCCTTTCCCCGCACGACCGCCTCGGGAGGAGACGCGTGTCCGACGAGGCGTACACCGAGCGGGCCCTGGCGCTCGCGGAGCGGGGGAGAGGGCTCGTCTCCCCGAACCCCATGGTGGGCGCCGTCATCGTGGCCGATGGCCGGATCGTGGGCGAGGGCCACCACGAGGGTCCGGGCCAGCCGCACGCCGAGGTCGTCGCCCTGGGCGATGCGGGCGAGGCCGCCCGCGGGGCCACCCTGTACGTCACGCTCGAGCCCTGCGATCACCAGGGTCGCACCGGGCCCTGCACCGACGCGATCGTCCGGGCCGGGATCGCGCGGGTCGTGGCCTCGATGCGCGACCCGAACCCGATCGTGGACGGACGCGGGTTCGAGAAGCTGCGGGCCGCCGGGATCGAGGTCGTGGAGGGGGTCGACCGGGAGGAGGCCGAGCGCCTGAACGAGGCCTTCGCGAAGCACGTCCGCACCGGCCTGCCGTTCGTCGTGTGGAAGATGGCCGCGAGCCTCGACGGCAAGGTGGCCTCGCGCGACGGGACCTCGCGGTGGATCACCGGCGAGGCGGCTCGGGCCGATGTCCATCGCCTCCGCGCGGCCGCGGACGCGATCGTCTGCGGCGCCGGCACCGTGCTCGCCGACGACCCCAGCCTCACGGTTCGGATGCCCGGCTACGCAGGCCGGCCGCCCCTCCGGGTCCTCGCCGACGCGCGCGGCCGCGTCGCTGCGGCCGGCGACCTGTTCACCGACGAAGCGCCGACGCTCGTGGCCACGACGCACCTCGCGCCGGAGGAGCGGCGCCGCGAGTGGGAGGCGGCGGGCGCCGAGGTCGTGGTCTACGAGGCCGAGGGCCAGAGCGTGCCGCTCGGGCGGCTGATGGAGGACCTCGGCAAGCGCGACGTGCAGGGCGTTCTCCTGGAGGGAGGACCGACGCTCGCGTGGTCCGCCGTCGAGGAGGGCGTCGTGGACAAGGTGGTCGTCTACCTCGCGCCGAAGCTGATCGGCGGGACCGACGCGCCGACGGTGCTCGGCGGGCGGGGGTTCGCACCGATCGCGAACGCGCTCGGGCTGCGGGTCCGGGAGTTCGACCGGGTGGGCGAGGATCTGAAGGTGGAGGCGGATGTTCACCGGGATCGTTGAGGAGCGCGGCGCCGTGCGCGAGATCGGCCCCAGCCGGCTCGCCGTGGCCTGCGCCACGGTGAACGCGGACTCGGAGGTGGGCGCGTCGGTCGCCGTCAACGGCGTCTGCCTCACGGTCGTCGAGCGCTCCGAGCGGCATCTGGCGTTCGACCTGTCGGAGGAGACGCTCCGCCGCACCAGCTTCGCGAGGCTCGCCGCGGACGACCCGGTGAACCTCGAGCGGCCGCTCACGCTCTCGAGCCGTCTGGGCGGGCACCTCGTGCAGGGCCACGTCGACGGCGTCGGGACCGTGACCGGATTCCAGACCGACGAGGCGGGCGGCGCGTGGATCACGGTCGAGGCGCCGGAAGACCTCCGTCGATACCTGGTCCAGAAGGGCTCGGTGTGCGTGGACGGTGTGAGCCTGACGGTCGCCGCGCTCGACGATCGGACGTTCTCGGTCGCGCTGATCCCGCACACGCTCACCGTGACGACGCTCGGCGCGACGCGCGTCGGGGACCCCGTGAACCTGGAAGTGGACGTGATCGCGAAGTACGTGGAAGCGCTGACGGATGGGAGAGGGGCATGAGCCAGACCCGAGAAGACCTCGACCGGTCGGTGTTCGCGACGATCGACGAAGCCCTCGAGCAGATCCGCGAGGGGCGGATCGTCATCGTCGTCGACGACGACGACCGCGAGAACGAGGGCGACTTCATCATCGCCGCCGAGAAGGTGACCCCGGAGGCGATCAACTTCATGGTCACCCACGGCCGCGGGATCGTGTGCATGCCCGTGACCGCGCAGCGGCTCGACGAGCTCGGCATCCCGCTGATGGTGAGCCGGAACAACGAGAGCCACGGCACCGCGTTCGCGGTCTCGATCGACACGAAGGGCCGGACGACGACCGGGACGAGCGCCTACGACCGCGCGGCGACCGCGCGCTCGATCACCGACCCGACGCTCACGCACGACGACATCCGGATGCCCGGGCACGTGTTCCCGCTCATGGCGCAGGAGGGCGGCGTCCTCAAGCGCGCCGGGCACACCGAGGCCGCCGTCGACCTGGCGCGGCTCGCGGGGCTGTACCCGGCCGGCGTGCTCTGCGAGGTCCTGCGCGAGGACGGCTCGATGGCGAGGCTGCCGGAGCTCGTCCGCGTGGCGAGCGAGCACGCGCTGAAGCTCATCTCGATCGCCGACCTGATCGAGTACCGGCGCCACCGCGAGGTCCTGATCCGCCGGGTGGCCGAGGCGCGGATCCCGACCGCCTACGGCGACTTCCAGGCCTACGCGTACGAGAGCTCGGTCGACGCGCTCACGCACGTCGCGCTCGTGGCCGGCGACGTGGCCGACGGGGAGGGCATCCTGGTGCGCGTGCACTCCGAGTGCCTGACCGGCGACGTCTTCGGGTCGCTGCGCTGCGACTGCGGCATGCAGCTCCACGCCGCGATCGAGGCCGTCGCGGCCGAGGGGCGCGGCGTGATCCTGTACATGCGCGGGCACGAGGGGCGCTCGATCGGGCTCACGCACAAGCTCCGCGCGTACCTGCTGCAGGAGCAGGGGCTCGACACGGTCGAGGCGAACGAGGAGCTCGGGTTCCCGCCGGACCCGCGCGACTACGGCATCGGCGCGCAGATCCTCCAGGACCTCGGGGTGCGCTCGATGCGGCTGCTCACGAACAACCCGGCGAAGCGCGCGGGGCTCGAGGGCTACGGTCTGTCGATCCTCGAGCGCGTGCCGCTCGAGGTGCGCCCGACGCCCGAGAACGTCGACTACCTCCGAACGAAGCAGGAGAAGCTCGGGCACCTGCTGTCCCTGGGGACGCCGTCGCCGCTGGAGACGCCGTGACCGAGTTCCGGGGCCTCGAGGAGGCCGGCGGCCGCCGGTTCGCCGTGGTGGCGGCCCGCTTCAACGAGCTCGTCGTCCGCAGGCTCGTGGAGGGTGCGTTCGAGGGCCTGCGAGCGAAGGGCGCGGCCGAGCACGACGTCGACCTCGCCTGGGTCCCCGGCTCGTTCGAGCTGCCCCTGGTCGCGCGCCGGCTCGCCGAGACCGGTCGGTACGCGGCCGTCGTCTGCCTTGGCGCCGTGATCCGGGGCGAGACCCCCCACTTCGACCACGTGGCCGAGCAGGCCGCGAACGGCATCCGGCGCGCGGCGGAGGACACCGGGGTTCCGGTGGTCTTCGGCGTCCTCACGACCGACACGTTCGACCAGGCGATGGACCGCGCCGGCGGCGCCCACGGGAACAAGGGCTGGGACGCCGCGATGGCGGGGATGGAGATGGCCTCGCTGCTCGAGGAGCTCGAAGGATCGTGATCGTCGACAAGCCGTGGGGCAGGGTCGTCACGTACGCCCTGAACCAACCGAGCTCGGTCCGCGTCATCACGGTCGAGCCCGGCCAGGAGACGAGCGTCCACTTCCACCGGCTGCGCGACGAGATGTGGGTCGTCCTGGACCCGGGCCTCACGATCACGATCGGCAACCGCGTGGTCGAGGCCGCGCCCGGCGACGAGTTCATGGTCTCCGCGGAGACCGCTCACCGGATCACGAACCACGGGAAGGAGCGCGGCCGCGTGCTCGAGATCGCCTACGGCTACACGACGGAGGACGACACGCAGCGGCTGCAGGACGACTACGGTCGGCCGCTGGAGCCGGACTGGTGAGCGGGACCTTCTGCCGTTGCCCGGCTCCGAGCCCCGTGCTACGCTCCCGCGCGCTCAGGCACCAGGAGGGGTTCGTTGGCAGAGCAGGGTACCGTGAAGTGGTTCAGCAACGAGAAGGGCTACGGATTCATCCAGCGCACGGAGGGGGAGGACGTGTTCGTCCACTTCTCCGCGATCGAGGGCGAGGGGTTCAAGACCCTGAACGAGGGCCAGGCGGTCGAGTTCGACATCGTCGACGGGCCGAAGGGCAAGCAGGCGTCCAACGTCCACCCGGTCTCCTGATCGCCTCCGGCGGCCGCCCACCGGCAGCGTCGACACCGCCCCCGACCTGCACCTATACTCTCGGGGAACGGTTCACCGTGTCCAGCGCACGCACCGGCGACAGTCGGTGCGTTCTTGTCGGTAGGAGGTGATGCGGGGTCTCGGCTGATCCGCGTATCAACGACAGGATCCGCTCGCCGCAGGTGCGGCTCGTGGGTCCGGACGGCTCGCAGATCGGGATCGTGTCCACGCAGGACGCGCTCCTGCGGGCCCGGGAGCTCGATCTGGATCTGGTCGAGGTGGCGCCGCAGGCGACGCCACCCGTCGCCCGGATCATGGACTACGGCAAGTACAAGTACGAGCGGGACATCCGTCAGAAGGAGGCCCGCAAGAAGCAGTCCAAGATCGAGGTCAAGGAGATCAAGTTCCGCCCGAAGATCGACCCGCACGACTACGCCACGAAGAAGGGCCACGTCGTTCGGTTCCTGACGGCGGGAGCGCGGGTCAAGGTGACCATCATGTTCCGTGGGCGCGAGATGGCCCACACGGAGCTCGGCCGAAAGATCCTGGACCGGCTCGTGGAGGACCTGAAGGATCTTGCGGTCGTCGAGGCCGCGCCCAAGCAGGACGGCCGCAACATGATCATGGTCATCGCGCCGACGAAGAAGCCGGCCACGAAGGGCGAGGCGCATGCGCCCGCCAGCGAGGCTCCGCAGTCGCAGGAAGCGCAGGGGTGATCATGCCGAAGATGAAGACACATCGGGCCACGGCCAAGCGGTTCCGCATCACGCGGACCGGCAAGGTGCTCCACCGCAAGGCCACCGGGAACCACATGTTGACGAAGAAGAGCGGGAGCCGCCGGCGCCGCGTCGAGGGCATGGCCGAGGTCACGGCCGAGCGTACGGCGATCCGCAGGCTCCTGGGGAAGTAGGCGTCGATGGCCAGGGTCAAGCGTTCGGTCCACGCGCGCAAGAAGCGGCGCGAGGTCCTCGGCAAGGCGAAGGGGTACTACGGCAGCCGCTCCCGCCGCTACAAGGTGGCGAAGGAGCAGGTCATGCACTCCGGCATGTACGCGTACCGCGACCGCCGGGACCGCAAGGGTCAGTTCCGGCGGCTGTGGATCGCCCGGATCGGCGCCGGCACCCGCCAGCACGGCCTGTCCTACTCGTCGTTCGTCCACGGCCTGAGCAAGGCCGGCGTCGAGGTCGACCGGAAGATCCTCGCCGACATGGCCGTCCGGGATCCGGCCGCCTTCGCCGACCTCGTGCGGGTGGCCAGGGACGCCCTCGCCGCCTAGCCGAGCCGCACGCTCGCGCGACCCTGCGCCGCATAGGATGACCCTGGCCGGCGACGCTCGCCGGCACGGAGGCGCTGGTGCTGACGTCGGTCCGCAACCCGAAGGTGGCCGCGGCGATCAGGCTGAAGAAGCGCGCGTTCCGGGAGCGCGACCGGGCCTTCCTCGCGGAGGGCGCGCAGGCCGTGGGGGAGGCGCTCGGCCGCCGGGGCGGGCTCTCGGCGCTGTTCCACACCGATCCGGCGCATCCCCTCGTCGGGACCGCCACGGAGGCGGGTGCCGACGTGCACCACGTGAGCCGCGACGTGATGCAGCGGCTCACGTCGACCGTAACCCCGCAGGGCCTCGTGGGCGTCGCCCCGTTCGTCGACGTCACGCTCGAGCGCCTCGGCTCACCCGCGTGCGTCGCCGTCCTCCACGCGGTGCGGGACCCCGGCAACGCCGGCACGGTGCTGCGCTCGGCCGACGCCGCGGGGGCCGACGGTGTCGTGTTCTCGGCCTCGTCGGTCGACGTCTACAACCCGAAGACCGTCCGCGCCTCCGCGGGGTCGCTGTTTCACGTCCCGGTGGTCCGCGAGGTCGAGACCGCCGAGGTCACGGCGGCCCTGCGCGAGCGCGGGTGCCGCGTGTACGCGATGGCGGCGGCCGGCGAGACCGACCTGTACCACCTGGACCTCAGGCAGCCGACGGCCTTCCTGTTCGGCAACGAGGCATGGGGCCTGCCCTCCGAGGCCACGGCGCTCGCCGACTCGACCGTGCGCGTGCCGATCCCCGGCCGGGCCGAGTCGCTGAACCTCGCGGCCGCCGCGACCGTGTGTCTGTTCGAGTGGGCCCGGCAGCGGCGCGAGGGACGTCGCGTCGCCCTCGAGAGCGTGATCGCCGCCGCGGCCCACGACATCCGATCGCCGCTCACCGCGATGAAGGGGTTCGGGTACGCGCTCTCGACGCGCTGGGATCAGATGGCGGTCGAGCAGCGCGACCTGATGCTCCAGGGGATCGTCTACGACACGGATCGCCTCAACACGATCCTGCGCCAGCTCGTGGACGCAGCCAGGCTCACGGCCGGCACGCTCGACCTGTTCCCGGAGAAGGTCACGGTCGGCTCGGTCGTGGAGCAGATCGCCCGGACGGTCTCGCGCGACCCGGACCACCCCGGCGTCGAGCTGGAGGGCCCCGACCTCGAGGTGTTCCTCGACCCCGAGCGCCTGCTGCTGGTCCTCGAGGCCTTCGTGGAGTCGCTCGTGTGGTGGACGAACGAGGGGCCCGTGCGGGTCTCCGCTGAGCTCCGGGGCGACCGGATCCTCGTGCGAGCGTTCCGCCGTGGCACCGGGCTGTCCGCGGACGAGGCGCCGCGCCTGTTCGAGCCCCGCGCGCCGGGCACCGGCGCGGGCAGCAAGATCGGCATGTGGGTGGCCCTCGGCGTGGCCGAGGCGCAGGGCGGGACCGCCCGTGTCGAGGTCCAGGACGGCCTGCGCTTCGAGCTCGACATCCCCTCGCCGGACCTCCTCGACTGAGGCCCGCCGCGAGCCGGTCGCGCCAAGGGTGCTTGCTAGACTCGCGGGACCATGGACCCGGCCGACGCCCGAGCCACCCTGCAGGCCGAGCGCGCCCGCGGGCTCGAGGCGGTCGCCGCGGCATCGACGCTCGACGAGCTCGAGCGCGTCCGGGTCGCCGTGCTCGGGCGAAAGGCGCCGTGGTCGGAGGTCCAGCGCTCCCTGGGCGCGTTCGAGCCCGACCCGCGTCGCGAGCTCGGCCGCCTCGCGAACGAGGTGAAGTCGACGCTCGAGGGCGCGCTCCGGGAACGCCGGGCCGAGCTCGAGGGCTCGGCCGAGGACGCGCTCCTCGAGGGCGACCGCGTCGACGTCACGCTGCCCGGCCGGCGACCGCGCCCCGGCTCCCTGCACCCGCTCACGATCGTCCGGTCGCAGATCGTCGACGTCTTCACGCGGATGGGCTACCGGGTCGCCGAGGGCCCCGAGATCGAGGACGACTGGCACAACTTCGAGGCGCTCAACATCCCACCGGACCACCCGGCGCGCACGATGAAGGACTCGCTCTACATCGACGTGCCCGGTCTCCTGCTGCGGACCGAGACCTCGGCCGTGCAGATCAGGGCGATGGAGAGCCAGGACCCGCCGGTCTACGTCGTCGTGCCCGGGCGCGTCTACCGGCGCGAGGCCGTGGACGCCACCCATGGCTCGCTCTTCCAGCAGGTCGAGGGGCTCGCCGTGGACGAGGGCATCTCCTTCTCGGACCTGAAGGGCACGCTCGAGGCGTTCGCGCGCGCGATGTTCGGCCCCGAGCGCCGCGTGCGGCTGAACCCCGACTACTTCCCGTTCGTCGAGCCCGGCGTTCAGGTCGCCGTGTCGTGCTTCCTGTGCGACGGGGTCGGATGCCGCGTGTGCGGCAACGGCTGGATCGAGCTCCTCGGGGCGGGGATGGTGCACCCCAGGGTGCTCGAGAACTGCGGCTACGACGCGGAGCGTTACACCGGCTTCGCGTTCGGCCTCGGCATCGAGCGCGTCGCGATGGTCCGCTACGGCGTGAACGACCTTCGCCTGTTCTACGAGGGCGACGTGCGGTTCCTCGAGCAGTTCGAGGGTGCGGCATGAGGATCGTCCTCAGCTGGCTCCGCGAGATCTACCCGACGGAGCTCTCGGCCGAGGAGCTCGCCGAGCTCCTCACGCACAAGGGCGCCGAGGTGGAGTCGGTCGAGCGCCCGTGGGAGCGCCTGCAGGGCGTGATCGTCGCCCGCGTGGTCGAGGTCCGCGACCACCCGAACAGCGACAAGCTCTGCCTCGCGCGGGTGCACACCGGGTCGGGGGAGCAGGAGGTCGTCGTCGGCGTCCGGAACATGGGCCCCGGCGACCTCGTCCCGCTGGCCGGACCGGGGGCGCGCGTCCCGATGTTGCCCGAGCCGCTCGGCGCCCGCGAGATCCGCGGCGTCGTCTCGAACGGCATGCTGTGCGCGCCCGACGAGCTCGGCATCGCGCCGAGCCACGAGGGCATCCTGATCCTGCCCCGGGGCCTCGAGCCCGGCCGCGACGTGAAGCAGGTCCTCGGGCTGGACGACGCCGTCCTGGACGTCGAGGTCACGCCGAACCGCCCGGACTTCCTCTCGGTCGTCGGCATCGCACGCGAGGTCGCCGCGGCCACCGGCGCGGAGCTCCGGCTCCCGGCCCCCGCGTTCGACGAGGAACCCGAGCGCGCGGAGGACGTCGCCACCGTGCGGATCGACGACCTCGAGCGATGCCCCCGCTACCTCGCGCGGGTCGTGCGGGGCATCCGGCACGTGGAGTCACCGATCGCCGTGCAGGCGCGGCTCACCGCGGCCGGCATGCGCCCGATCTCGGCGGCGGTCGACGCCACCAACTACGCGATGCTCGAGATCGGGCAGCCGCTCCACCCCTTCGACCTCGCGCTCCTGAAGGGGCCGGGGATCGTGGTCCGTCGGGCGGGCGACGGCGAGACGCTGGTCACGCTCGACGACGTCGAGCGCACCTTCACGGCTGACGACCTGTTGATCTGCGACCTCGAGCGTCCGGTGGCCGTCGCCGGCGTGATGGGCGGGCAGATCGCCGAGGTCTCGGAGACGACCACCGACATCCTGCTCGAGAGCGCCTCGTTCGAGCGCGGCGGGATCCAGCGCACGCGGCGCCGGATCGATCTGTCGAGCGAGGCGTCGATGCGGTTCGAGCGCGGCGTCGACCCCGAGGCCGTCCCGCGTGGCGCCGACCGCGCGTGCCAGCTGATGGCGGCGTGGTGCGGCGCCCGCGTGCTCGCCGGCGTCGTCGAGGCCGGCGGCGCCCCCGAGCGCCGACGGGTCGCGATGCGCGCCTCGCGCGCCTCGACGCTCATCGGGTACGAGGTGACGCCGGCCGACGCCACGGAGGCGTTCGACCGGCTCGGCATGTCCTCGGCCGTGCGGGACGACGTCGTCACGGTCGAGATCCCCGGCTACCGCCCGGACATCGAGCGCGAGGTGGACCTCATCGAGGAGGTCGTCCGGGTGCAGGGCTACGAGCGCGTCGGCTCGACGCTGCCGCCCGTGCGACAGGCGGGCGGCGTCCCGCCGACCTACGCGTTCCTCGACCGCGCGCGGCGCCTGCTCGTGCGCGCCGGCCTCCGCGAGGTCGAGATCATCCCCTTCGCGTCCGGGGCCGACCTGGCGCTCACCGGCGACCGCGACGCGATCCGGATCACGAACCCGATCCAGGCGGACGAGGGGTGGCTGCGGACGCGGCTCCTGCCCGGGCTTCTGAGGGCCGTCCGTCGGAACCTGCACCGACAGGTCCGCAGCGCTGCGCTCTTCGAGGTCGGCACGGTCTTCCGGATGGTCGACGGGCATCCGCTGGAGCGCCCGATGGCGGCGTTCGCGATGACGGGCGCGGCCGACCCGGGCTGGACGGGCGGGGATCGGGCGTTCGACTTCTTCGACGCGAAGGGCGCGGTCGAGGCCCTGATGGGCGAGCTCGGTGTCTCCTGGTCGCTCGGCGAGCCGCTCCGCCGCCCCTTCCACCCCGGCCGCTCGGCGGCGGTGCTCGTCGGCGGCGAGGTCGTGGGCTCGCTCGGCGAGATCCACCCGGCCGTCGCCGAGTCGCTCGACCTGACCGGTCGCGTGGCCGTGGCCGAGCTCGAGATCGGTGAGCTGATGCATGCCGCCGTCGGGGC
>DAIUEM010000049.1:0-10534 GCA_036845105.1 Actinomycetota bacterium
TGTGGATCCGAACCCGGTCCCCGCCGTGGGCTTCGCCGAGCGACGCCGGCTGTTCGATCTCCCAGGCTCCAGCTGGGACGACTACGATCGCTCGCGGCTCTCGGCCGGTGGTGGGGTGTGGCCGCGCACCGCGAAGGCGATCCCGCTCACACCCGAGATGCGAGGTGCGCTCGGCGTCGACGGCGAGGCCCTCACCCCCGACGAGCTCATCTCGGCGATCCTGAAGGCGCCGGTGGACCTGCTCTGGAACGGCGGGATCGGCACGTACGTGAAGGCCCACCCCGAGACCCACGCCGACGTCGGCGATCGCGTGAACGACGCCGTCCGCGTGGACGCGCGCGACCTGCGCTGCCGCGTCGTCGCCGAGGGCGGGAACCTTGGGCTGACGCAGCGTGCGCGGATCGAGTACGCGCTCGGCGGCGGTCGCATCAACGCCGACTTCATCGACAACTCGGCGGGCGTGGACTCCTCGGATCACGAGGTCAACCTCAAGATCCTGCTCGGCCTCGCGACGGCAGGGGGCGAGCTCTCGCTCGAGGAGCGGAACGCGCTCCTCGCGGAGGTGGAGCAGGACGTGGTCCGGCACGTCCTGTACGACAACTTCCTGCAGGCGCAGATCCTCTCGCAGGAGACGAAGCTCTCGGCGTCGCGGATGGAGGCGTACGAGGACCTCATGCAGACGCTCGAGGGGGAGGGGGTGCTCGAGCGAGACCTCGAGTCCCTCCCCGGCGCCGAGGAGATGGCCGAGCGCCGGCGCGCCGGCCGCGGCATGGCGCGTCCCGAGCTCGCGGTCCTGCTCGCCTACGCGAAGCAGAGCCTGGCGAACGCGCTCCTCGCATCGACCCTGCCCGACTCGCGATACCTGGAGCAGGACCTCCGCGGGTATTTCCCGCCTCGGGTCGTCGAGCGGTTCGGCCATCTGATCCCCGAGCACCCGCTCCGCCGCGAGCTCGTCGCGACGATCGTGGCGAACGACGTCGTGAACTCGCAGGGCATCACGTTCGTGACGCGCCTGACGTCCGAGACCGGTGCCTCGGCCGGCGACGTCGTGAGCGCGTACCGCATCGCGAGGGACGTGAGCGGCGCGGTCGAGCGGTGGGAGGCGATCGAGGCGCTCGTGGGGCGCATCGAGCCCGCGCTCTCGGACGAGCTGATGGGCGACGTCGACCACCTCGTCGAGGTCTCGGCGCGGTGGTACCTGCAGCACGCCCACGGGCAGCTCGGGCGGGCGGTCGAGGCGCACGCCGAGCCCTTCCGACGTCTGGAGGCGGCCCTGCCGTCGATCGCACCCGAACGCTGGCTCCGGGCGCGTCAGCGGGAGACGTGGCGCCTCGTGGACGCCGGCGTCCCGGAGGACCTCGCGCGCGGGCACGCCTTCCTCGGGATCTTGTCCCACGCCCCGAGCGCGATCGCCGTCGCCGGGCTGACCGGCCTGCCGGTCGAGACCGTGGGACGGGTGTTCACCCTCGTCGGCGAGGCGACGTTCATCGACTGGCTCGAGGAGCGCATGGAGCAGGTCCCCACGACCACGAGGTGGCACCGCTGGGCGCTCCACGCAGTCTGGGACGACCTGCGCATGGCCCGCAGGCAGATCGCCGAGCGGGTCCTCGCCGAGTCGCCCGGGGTCGGGCCCGACGAGGCGGTCGAGGCCTTCCTCGCCTCGAGGGGCGAGGTGCTCGAGCGCCTCCGCCGGTTCATGTCGGCGCTGGCGGTGGAGGAGGTCTCGGACCTGGCGGCCGCGACGGTGGCCGTCCGGCAGATCCGCGCGCTTGGGCTCGCGGGTGCCCCGGGGTAGGATGTCGGGCAGACACCAGCCACCGAGCAACAGGAGCTTCTACCTCTCCTTGGCCACCAGCACGCTCCGCGCCGCGATCGTCATCGCTCTCGTCGTGGGCGGGATCGTCGTGATCAACTCCGCCTTCCCCGAGACCGGCGTGAGCGGCGGCGGCGCATCGCCGAGCGGCGCCGAGGAGCCGACCGGACCCACGGACACCGACGGGCCGACCGGGACCACGGACACCGACGGGCCGACCGGCACCACGGGTCAGGAGCCGGAGGTCGTCGACATGGCCGTCGCCGTGCGCAACGGGACCTCGGTCTCGGGGCTGGCCGGCGACACGGCGAAGAAGCTCGAGGACAGGTTCGGCGTGAACGCGATCCAAGTGGACGACGCGCCGTCGACGGTCTCGGTGACCACGATCTACTTCCGGGGCGCCGGCCAGGAGGACGAGGCCGAGTTCCTCGCGGCCGAGTTCTTCAAGAAGATCGAGCCGAAGATCGCGAGGCTCGAGGCCGGAAGCGGCGTCGAGCGCGACGTCCAGATCGCCATCTACCTCGGCACCGACTACGCCTCCGCCAAGTCCTGACCTGTCGGCCCTGCGCGACCTCGCGCCGAGCGCCGGGATCCTCCTCGACTTCGACGGCTCGCTGGCCGAGATCGTCGCCCGTCCCGAGCTCGCGCACCCGGTCGACGGTGCGCGCGAGGCGCTCGCGGGCCTGGTCCAGCGCTTCCGCGTCGTGGCGATCGTGACCGGGCGCCGCTCGGAGGAGATCGCCGGGATGCTCGACGCGCCGGGGGTCCGGCTCCTCGGGGTGTACGGCCTCGAGGGCGTGAAGCACGAGCGGGTGCCCGACTCGCTGGTCGAGCGGGTGCGCGCTGCCGCGGCGGTCGTCCCCGCCGCCTGGGTCGAGAACAAGGGCGCCGCCGTCGCGGTCCACTACCGTCAGGCTCCCGACCACGTCGCGGCGCGCGAGCGCCTGACCCGCAGTCTCGAGCCGCTGGCCGACGCGGAGGGCATGGAGGTCGTCCGGGGAAAGATGGTGCTCGAGCTCATGCCGACCGACCGCCCGCGCAAGGGCGGGGCGGTCCTGCGGCTCGCCGAGGAGCTCGACCTGCGGGGGGTGCTGTTCGCGGGGGACGACGTCGCCGACCTCGAGGCGTTCGACGCGCTCGGCCGCCTGGCGTCGGACGGCGTGCTCGTCCTGCGGGTGGCCGTCCGCGGCCCCGAGACCCCCGCCGCCCTGTTGGAGGCGGCGGACGTGATCGTCGAGGGACCGCACGGCCTCGTCGAGCTGCTCCGCGGGCTCGCCTAGGCCCGCGCGGCGGGCTCCGGCGAGGGCGTCCGCCGCCGGATCCGCGCCCGCTCGAGATCCTCGAGCTGCGTGCGGACCCACCGCTCGGCCGGGTTCGAGAGCACGAGCCGCGACAGTCCCCGAGCCCGTCGGATGCGCTCCTCGCGCGGCATCTCGAGCGCGCGGTAAAGGGCGTCGGCCGTCTCGCGCAGGTCGAAGGGGTTCACGGCCAGCGCATGCTTGCCCAGGCGCCAGTAGGCGCCGGCGTTCCTCGACAGGACCAGGACCCCGGCACGGCGGTTGAGGAGCGGGCCCTCCATCGCGACGAGGTTCATGCCGTCGTAGATCGGGTTCACGAGCAGCACGTCCGAGATCCCGTAGGCGGCGAGCGCTCCCAGGTAGTCGTCCCTCACGCGCACCTCGACCGGCTGCCACTCCTCGTCGCCGAACTCCGTGTTCACGCGCTGGGCCTCGGCCACGCACTCCTCGCCGTACGTGAGGTAGTCGGGCACGTCCATCCGCGAGGGGGACAGGAGCGCGAGGAACCGGACGCGCCGATGCCACTCGGGATGGGTGCGCAGGAACAGCGCGTACGCCTGGAACCCCCGGACGATGTTCTTCGTGAGCTCGAGCCGGTCGACGCGCAGGATCAGACGGGTGTCGCCCCGCCAACGGTTGAGCTCCCTGCGCAGCGCCGTGACCTCGGGGCCCGCCGCCTCCTGGCGCAGGCCGACCGCGTCGATCGAGATCGGGTGGATCCGGACGGCGACCTGGCGCCCCTCGACGGACAGACGCGAGCGTGCGAGATCCGCGCGGACACCTGGGAGCGAGCGAGCCGACATGAGGAAGTTCTCCGCCCACATCTGGGAGTGGAAGCCGAGGACGTCGGCGCCGAGCATCCCGCGCAGGATGCCCTCGCGCACGCGACCCGGGAGGATGCGCATGTACGTGAGGCCGGCGATCGCGGTGTGCGAGAAGTGAGCGATGAACGCATCGGGTCGGAGCTCCCGCAGGAACCGTGGGACGAGCGTCAGGTGGTAGTCCTGCACGAGGAACGCGGGTGGCGTCGGCGAGCGGTCGGCCTCCTCGGCCAGGGCCTCGGCGAACCGTCGGTTCACGGCCACGTACTCGTTCCACGCCTCGTCCACCTCGTCGTCGAAGATGGGCTGCCGCACCGTGTCCCACAGGTAGTGGTGCACGAACCACAGGATCCCGTTCGAGATGCGGTTGTAGTAGGCGTCGTAGCGCTCCGGCGGGATGTCGAGCAGCCGAACCCGGTAGTCGGCACCGAACCGCTCCATGTCGACCCGGCCTCCGTCGAGTCCGGCGGCGAGCTCGCGATCCGTGTCCGAGCTCGCGGCGGCCACCCACAGCCCGTCGACGCGTTGCATCGCGCCGATGAGCGCCGTCACGAGGCCGCCGGCGCCGCGCCGAGCGTCGAGACCGCCGAGATCGTCCCGATCGAACGTCACGGGCCCGCGGTTCGAGGCGACGACGAGCGGTGCCTCGAGCAGGCTCACGTCTGACGGACCGCCAGCCGAAGGTAGTCCTCGAGCTCGCGGAGCGAGAGGAACCGTTCCCGAACCCGCTCGCGGGCGGCCGCGCCCATGCGCTCGCGCATGTCCGGGTCTCGGAGCAGCTCGACGATCCGAGCCGCGGCCGACCCGACGTCGTCGACGAGGTAGCCGCTCTCGCCGTCGGAGATCTGGAGCCGGATGCCACCGACGTTCCCGCCGACGACCGGCTTTCCCTTCCACATGCCCTCGGTCACGACCAGGCCGAACCCCTCCCGCGTGGACTTCTGGACGACGACCTCGGCCGCCTGCTGGAAGACGCTGACCTCCAGGTCGCCGACACCTTGGAGGTTCGTGAACAGGTGGATGTCGGGGTCCCCCGCCCGATGCTCCTCGGTGAGGTCCAGGTACGCCATCCCCTCGGGGTCGTCGCTCGCGAGCGACCCGGCCATGATCAGCTGGACCTCGGGGATCTCCGCCCGGACCAGGCGCCACGCGTCGATCACCCCGAGCGGGTCCTTCCACGGGTCGAACCGCGAGACCTGCGTGACGATCGGTCGCTTCGGGTCGATCCCGTACGCGTCGAGCACCTCGCCGATCGTCTCCTCGCTGACGGGCCGGTTCTTCACCGAGAGCGGATCGATCGAGGGCGGGATGAGCGCGACCTCGGGGTCGGTCACGCCCGGCTGCACGAAGTCCTGCATCGTGAAGATCGCCGCGTCGTACCGGTTCACGATCGGCTCGAAGAAGTCCCAGACCGGCCGGTGCGGCGCCGACAGGTCGATGTGGCAGCGCCAGAGCCAGCGGCCCTGCCGTCGTCCCTCCTCCTCGAGCACCCGGAGCACGGCGGCCGGCTGTGGATCGTGGATCAGGTAGAGGTCGTAGTCGTCCGGGATCTCGGCGGCGTTCGCGACGATCCGGTCCCAGTACGTCGTGGCCATCTGCGCTGTCCACTCGACCTGGGCCCCCTGCAGGGCGTTGTGGACGGCCTTCGTGACCGCGAAGTACTCGTCCGAGCCCTCGAGCACCGCCCACGTCGTGTCCAGGCCGAGATCGTTCAACAGGGGGACGTGCGTGTACAGGAGCTCGGCCACGCCGCCGCCGAACGCGGTGCTGTTCAGCTGGAGCAGCCGAGCGCCCTGCAGCGGGCGGGCGGCTTCGCGCAGTCGCTCGACGGCCTCCTCACCGGCCGCCTGCACGTAGTCGGCGAGGTGCTTCTCGGGAACGGGGACCGTCGCGAGCACCACGCGAGTCTAGCGGCCCAGCAGCGACCGGACCGCCTCGGCGAACCCGTCGCCGTGCGGCAGGTTGGTCACGACCGCGTTCCCCGGCATCGGCGCATCGGCGATCGCGCCGAGCCCGTTCGCCACGAGGAAGAACCGGCCGACGACCTCGGCCACCTCCAGGTCCGCCAGCGAGTCCCCGATCGCGGCCGTGGCCTCGCGCGGCACATCGCGGAGCTCGCGATGCCGGAGGACCGCGGACGCCTTCGAGACCCCTCGCGGGAGCAGGTGGTAGGCCCGCACCTCGGGCACGTCCAGGCTGGGGAGCAGGCGCCGGAGCCGTCCGTTGTCCCGGACCCCGAGCCACCCGAACCCGGCCTCCGCGAGCACGGCCTCGGCCTCCTCCACGTCGATGAACCCCTGGAACATCACCGAGACCTCCGTCCACGGCGCGACGGGCTCGAGACGCCCACGGAAGCGCTCGAGCAGCAGGGCCGCCACCCCCGAGCGCGCGAGGGCATCGGGCAGGCTCCCGGGGCCGGTGAACGCGCCCGTGTCCTCGATCGGCTCCTCCGCACCCACGACGAGCAGGCCGCCGAGCTCGGCGACGTACGCAGACGCTCCGAGGACGCGGGCGACCTCGTGGAGCCCGCGTCGCGTGCGTCCGGACATGATGACCAGCTCCACCCCCGCGTGTCGCAACCCGAGCAGCGCCGTGGCCGCCTCCCCCGTCGACAGGCCCCTCGCGGCGGCGAACAGCGATCCACCGGGCCCGAGGAGCGTCCCGTCGAGGTCGGTGTACAGGACCTTCAGGGCCTGCTCGGAGGGCCCGTCGTTCGTTGACACGTTCACGCCCCCGACCCTACATTGGCCGAGGGAGGAGCCTCGTCCGTGCTGAAGATCTCGCAGAAGCTCGAGTACGGCATGCGCGCCATGATCGAGCTCTCGATCCGGCGGGACGAGGGCGTGCTGGTGCCGGCTCGCGAGATCGCCGAGGCGCAGCAGATCCCCCTCCGATTCCTCGAGCAGCAGCTGGGAGCCCTGCACAAGGCCGGTCTCGTCGAGAGCTTCCGCGGGGCGGGCGGCGGGTGCCGGTTGGCGAAGGACCCGCAGGACATCCGGGTCGCCGACATCGCCGACGCGATCGAGGGTCAGCTCTTCCCGATGTTCTGCCTGGAGCCGTCGGACCACACGTGCTTCGCCGACTCGCGGTGCGGGCTCCAGGGCTTCTGGGGAGACGTGGCGAGGGCGATCCAGCGGGTGTTCGAGGAGACGACGGTCGCCGACCTCGTCGCACGGCACCAGCGGAGCAACGGGTCGACGGTCTTCACGCCCGAGCAGCTGCTCTCCGGGCTCAGCTGAGGGCGTGGCGGCCGTTGGCCGGGCACGAGGCCCGGCCGGCCGGGGCGGTTCCTCCTAGGAAGCGGACTTGCCGAGGATCCGCATGACCTTCGTGCCGCACACCGGACATATGCCCTGGGCGGCCTTCCGGCCATTCTTCAGCTCCACCACGGTGCCCTCGAACTCGCGCTTCGCGCGGCACTTCACGCAATAGGCCTCGTACATGGCCACGATGGGCCCTCCTTCCCCGACACCCTTCGAGGCCGCCCCATGGCGGCCTCGTAGGCACGATGCTCGCCCCTCTCAGGCACGGATGCAAGCACCTGCGGACCGGGGGCCGATGGACCCGGCGGACAGCCTCCGGTCGGCCCCGTGGGGACTCGCCCGGGCATGCCCGCGACCGATACGATTGCGGGCACCACGCCGGACGGAGGACACCGACCATGTCAGAGATCCAGCAGCACATCTCCGCGCTCCTCACCGAGCGCCGCGTCTTCGAGCCCCCGCCGGAGTTCACGGCCAACGCGATCGTGAAGGATCGATCCGTCTACGAGCACGCCGACGCGGACTACGAGGGGTTCTGGGCGGAGCAGGCCGAGCGCCTGACCTGGTTCAAGAAGTGGGACACGGTCATGGAGTGGACGCCGCCGACGGTGAAGTGGTTCTCGGGCGGCCTGCTGAACGCCTCCTACAACTGCCTGGATCGCCACGTCGAGGCCGGAGCGGGCGAAAAGGTCGCCTACTACTGGGAGGGCGAGCCCGGCGAGGAGCGCACGATCACGTACGCGGACCTGCTCGACGAGGTCGGGCGGTTCGCGAACGCGCTCAAGGCGCTCGGCGTCGGCAAGGGCGACCGCGTCGCGATCTACCTCGGGATGATCCCCGAGCTCCCCGTGGCCATGCTCGCGTGCGCCCGGATCGGGGCGATCCACTCGGTGGTGTTCGGCGGCTTCTCGGCCGACTCGCTGAAGGACCGGATCCTGGACGCCGAAGCGAAGGTGCTCATCACCCAGGACGGCGGATACCGGCGCGGGTCGGTCGTCGAGCTCAAGGCCGCCGCCGACGAGGCCCTCGTCGACTGTCCCTCGATCGAGCACGTCATCACGGTGCGGCGGACGGGCGGCGACCACCCGTTCACGCCCGGCCGCGACCTCTGGTACCACGACCTGATCGCCGAGCAGACCCCCGAGTGCCCCGCGGAGCCGATGGAGGCGGAGGAACCGCTCTACATGCTCTACACGAGCGGGACGACGGGGAAGCCGAAGGGCATCGTCCACACGACCGGGGGCTACCTGACGCAGTGCGCGTCGAGCCACCGGATGATCTTCGACATCCACGAGGACGACGTGTTCTGGTGCTCGGCCGACATCGGCTGGGTGACCGGGCACTCGTACATCGTGTACGCCCCGCTCGCGAACCACACGACGAGCATCATGTACGAGGGCGCGCCCGACTGGCCGGACAAGGACCGGTGGTGGCAGATCATCGAGAGGTACAAGGTCTCGATCCTGTACACGGCCCCGACCGCGATCCGCGCGTTCATGCGCTGGGGCACCGAGCCCGTCGAGAAGCACGACCTGTCGTCGCTGCGGCTCCTCGGCTCGGTCGGCGAGCCGATCAACCCCGAGGCGTGGATCTGGTACCACACCGTGATCGGAGGCGAGCGCTGCCCGATCGTGGACACGTGGTGGCAGACCGAGACCGGGGCGATCCTCATCACCCCGCTCCCGGGGATCACCGCGACGAAGCCGGGCTCGGCCACGTTCCCGTTCCCGGGCGTTCAGGCCGACGTGTACGACGAGACGGGCAGCTCCGTCCCGCTCGGAGGCGGAGGGTACCTCGTGCTGAAGCATCCGTGGCCGGCGATCGCGCGCACGATCTGGGGCGACCCCGAGCGGTACGCGAACACGTACTTCAGCCTGTTCGGTCCCGAGGTGTACGTCGCCGGCGACGGCGCTCGGCGCGACGAGGACGGGTACTTCTGGCTCCTGGGCCGGATCGACGACGTGATGAACGTCGCCGGGCACCGGCTCTCGACGTTCGAGATCGAGAGCGCCCTCGTCGACAACCCGAAGGTCGCCGAGGCCGCGGTCGTGTCGAGGCCCGACGAGGTCATCGGCGAGGCGATCGTTGCGTTCGTGACGCTGAAGCAGGGCATCGTGGGTGACGACGGGGTCGCGAAGGAGCTCCGGGCGCACGTCGGCGAGAAGATCGGCAAGATCGCCCGGCCGCACGGCATCATCTTCACGACGGATCTGCCGAAGACGCGCTCGGGCAAGATCATGCGGCGGCTGCTCCGCGACGTGGCGCAGGGTCGCCCGCTCGGCGACGTCACGACGCTCGCGAACGAAGACATCGTCGAGGCCATCCACGGGATGGTGGAGCAGCAGCCCGGCGACGAGTGATGCGCTCCTCGCTCGACGAGGCCGAGGCGTCCTTCGTCCGCTGGGAGCGGATGGGACGGTTCGCTTCCATCGACGCCGACGGCATGCCGCACGTCGTGCCTGTCTGCCCGGTCCTGGACGGAGACGTCCTCGCGTTCGCGAGCGACCCGAACGTGAAGATCCGCAACCTGCGGGCCAACCCCCGCTGCGCGGTGGTCTTCGACGACTACGTCGAGGACTGGAACCTCAACCGCCAGGTCCAGGTCCGGGGGACGGCCAGGGTCGTCGAGGACGGCCCGGAGTGGGATCGCGCGAAGACGCTCCTCGACGCGAAGTACCCGCAGTACGAGCCGCTGTTCCCGATCGTGCCCGGGGAGAGCCTCATGGTCATCGTCGAGATCGAGCGCGTGACGAGCGAGGGCTTCTAGGCACAGGCGGATCCCAGGGCACGGGCGGATCCCAGCGCGCACCGGGGCGGATCCCAGCGCGCAGGGGTCCGGCCCGGTCTCGGCCTTGCCAGAGCGCGCATCCCTCGGTACGATGCGTTAGCACTCGTCGGGGACGAGTGCTAGCAGTCGGACGCCGAGGCTGAGAGCCAAGGAGGTAGATGGGATGGCACCGAAGCTCATCTCGTACGACGAGGATGCGCGCCGGGCCCTCGAGCGCGGCATGGACATGCTGGCCAACGCCGTGAAGATCACGCTCGGGCCCAAGGGTCGCAACGTGGTCCTCGAGAAGAAGTGGGGCGCGCCCACGATCACGAACGATGGCGTGTCCATCGCCAAGGAGATCGAGCTCGAGGACCCGTTCGAGAAGATCGGCGCCGAGCTCGTCAAGGAGGTCGCGAAGAAGACCGACGACGTGGCCGGCGACGGCACGACCACGGCGACCGTCCTTGCTCAGGCCGTGGTGAAGGAGGGCCTGCGCAACGTCGCCGCCGGCGCGAACCCGATGGCCCTCAAGCGCGGGATCGAGCGCGCCGTCGAGCTCGCGGTCGAGA